>CAJBZC010000434.1 GCA_903959965.1 uncultured bacterium | reverse complement strand
TGGATCATGTTTTGTTGGAGCAAGACGGGTGATGACGTGGGTTGAAGGACCGGCTTGACCAAGGCAGATTCCCTTTGCATGGAAGGCTCGTGATCCAGTTCGTGCATTAGATTATCCGCAGGCATGACGCTACCATGGGTTGGCGGGTGCTGCACAATCTCAACGAACATCTTCTTCAGTTCCGTGACATCTTTTTTCATGTCGAAGAACAGTTTGTACAAGATATCGCGCTCGTTCATGAATTCCTGTCCTCCCTGCGCAGTATTACTCCGGGGACTGATGGCTGGCAGGCGGTTTTCACGGTGTTCGGGCAGGAATCTTCTGATATCATCTGCAGAAAGCAGTTTATCCTGCGAGAGGACGCTGATCTGTTCGGCCATGTTCTTGAGTTCCCTGACATTTCCCGGCCAGGGATAGTCGATCAGCAACTGTCTGGCCTGCTCGTCAAGTTGAATTGGTGAGGCCTTATATTTTTCGGCGAAATCCACGGCGAATTTCCGGAAGAGGAGGATGATGTCCTCCCGGCGTTCCCGAAGGGCCGGGACCCGGATGGGAACGGTGTTCAGTCGGTAGTAGAGATCCTCCCGGAATTTTCCGTTTTGTGTCGCTGTCAGCAGATCCTTGTTGGTGGCCGCGATCACCCGCACATCTGTTTTTTGGACCTTGGAGGAGCCCACCCTGATGAACTCCCCGGCTTCGAGGACACGCAGCAGACGCGCCTGTGTGCCCAGGGGCATTTCGGCGATCTCGTCCATGAAAAGCGTCCCGCCATTGACCGTTTCGAAATACCCTTTTCTGCTGTCAACCGCACCGGTGAAAGATCCTTTTTCGTGTCCGAAAAGTTCGGAGTCGATGGTACCCTCCGGAATGGCGCCGCAGTTCACGGCAATAAATGGATTGTGCTTTCTGGCTGAAAGTGCATGGATGATCTGGGAGAATACCTCCTTGCCCACGCCGCTTTCTCCAACAATGAGCACCGTCAGGTCGGTATTAGCCACCTGTACAGCCACTTGAAGTGCATAATTTAGGGCAGGGGAATGCCCGATGATGCCGAATCTGTTTTTTATGCTTTGTACATCCATGTTCAGGCAGGTGTAGGGGTGACGGCAACGCCCATCAGCGTGGCCTGGGTGCATTCGGTGACCGTCACATCGGCAAAATCCCCGGGTGCTTTACCCGGCAGATCCGACTTGGGAAACACGATCACCTTGTTCTGGCTGTTCCTGCCCATCCAGTGCAATTCACTGCGTTTGGAATTTCCTTCAATCAGTACCTGGAAGGTTTGTCCTACATCTGCCAGGTTGCTTTCCAGCGACAGGCGGTTCTGCAGTGTCACGATCTCCTCGAGCCTGCGTTTTTTGATATCATGAGGAACATCGTCTGCATACCGGCGCGCCGCCAATGTTCCGGGACGCTCAGAATACATGAACATGTAGGAGAAATCGTAACGGCTCTGGCGCATCACATCTAGTGTATCCTGATGATCCTCTTCCGCTTCAGTACAGAAACCGGCAATGATATCGGAACTGATGCCACAGTCGGGCATGATCTCGCGAATCCGGCGAACTTTCGCCAGGTACCACTCCCGGGTGTATGTGCGATTCATGAGTTGCAGCACACGGGTGGAACCAGCCTGCAAGGGCAGATGAATATATCTGCAGATATTCACATGAGTGGCCATGGTATGCAGCACGTCATCCGTGATATCCTTCGGATGGGATGTGCTGAAGCGGATCCTCAACAGTGGATTGATTGCGGCGGTCATGGCCAGCAGATGGGCAAAGGTGATCGTCTGCCCCGTTTGCTCTTCTATATGACAATAACTATCCACATTCTGACCGAGCAGGGTCACTTCCCGGAAACCCCGGTCGAAAAGATCACGACACTCCGCTACGATGGAGGCTGCATCCCGACTTCTTTCCCTACCCCGGGTGAACGGGACGACACAGAAGGCGCACATATTGTTACAGCCCCGCATGATGCTGACGAAGGCGGTTACCCCGTTGCTGTTGATGCGAACCGGTGAAATGTCTGAGTATGTTTCATCCCTGCTCAACAGCACATTGACCGCTTTCCGGCCGTCACCGGCCTCTTCCACAAGTTGCGGGAGGGTTCGGTAGGCATCGGGACCCACGACCATATCGACGAGCTTTTCTTCCTCCAGCAATTTGGATTTCAATCGCTCCGCCATGCAGCCCAATACTCCGATCAACATGCCCGGCCGCTCCCGTTTCAAATGTCGGAAGGCCGTCAGGCGGTTGCGAACGGTCTGTTCTGCCTTTTCACGGATCGAACAAGTATTTACCAGGATCAAATCAGCCTCCTCCATGTTCCGCGTTGGTCCGAAACCGGCCTCCGACAGGATGGATGCAACAATTTCACTGTCACTGAAATTCATTTGGCAGCCGTAACTTTCAATATAGAAACGGCGCAAACCGGTGATTGGTTCCGCTCCTGCATTCATCGGCAGCGCCTCTCCGTTGTATCGGTAAGGATCTTTGACGGGGGGCTGGCTGGTAATGTCTTTTATGGTTGGCATTTGCATCTGCGCAGGTTGTGACTATTTTTACCTGACTGGCCTGCGAAAAAGCATCGACAAGGGCCTCGTCAGAGGATGGTGACGAACTGCAAATTTAATCATTTTACGCCATCTGTGCCAGATTGACACCTTCAGTTGAACCATTTTGCACAAAGACAGCTATGAAGTTCAGGAATCACATCAGATTACGATTATTTTTTTGGACCACGACCTTGATCTTAATCTTTCTGCTCGGATTCCTGTCAGCCTACAATAAGGTTTTCCCTTACCGTCAACTCAGGCATTTGATCCAGGGTGGCTACGCCAGCAGGCTGACCTATCGGGGCGACCCGCTGCTGGCATATCGCGACCGGGATACCAGCGGACGCGTTCGATCTTTCCCGGATACTTCAAGGATTACTGGCATATACCTGGTGTACGGACAATCAAATGCCGCCAACTCGGGGCAGATTGGTTATGCGGTGCATCATGACGTATTTCAATATTTTGAAGGGGTATGTTACAGATATCAGGATCCTGCACTGGGGGGTAATGGAGGGAATGGGAGTGTATGGGGAATGGTGGGTGACCGCCTCATCGATAGCGGGGTGCATCAACAGGTGATCTTTTCAGTTGCCGCCGTCGGAGCCAAGACGTTGCGAGAACTTACAGAGGGAGAATACCACGAATATTTCAGGAGATGTCATGAGGGACTGATCAGGCGCTTTGGAAGGGTCGATGGTATCCTGTTTCATCAGGGGGAATACAATCACCGCAAAAGAGTCGGACACGATGATTACTACAGCAGATTCGAACTATGGTTGCAACGCCTGAGAAACGAAGGTATTACCGCCCCGGTTTATCTGTCCCAGACAAGTTATTGCAACCAGGGCGTGGATTACGGCGTTGATTCCGCATTGCTTTACATACAGGATAGTCTCATCCGATCTGTTCAAGGGATTCGTCGCGGGCCAAATTCGGATCGGTTGACTGCACCCGCATTTAGGCTTCCCGATCGATGCCATTTTTCCTTGCAAGGATTCAGCGCAATCGCTGACTTATGGTTGCCGTTGCTCCGATCACCATCAGAATTTTAAGATCGATTTTTGTGGCGCAATGTGATGTCAAAATGGCATATTAGCCCTTTTTTCATTTTTCTGCCAACTGTGCGCAGGAATTAACCATTTTTTTCATCATAATGACTGATGACTTCCTTAGAGTTGTCCTTACTCCACTTCCTTTCGTATATTTATTCCCATATCCCGGATGCGCATCATTTTTCTATTGACCCTTTTTTCCTTGTTGATGGATTTGGCCATCGCACAACATCCGTTGGCTCCCTCGACAGGTGTATTGAGTGGGAATCTGATGCAACAGGGTACCAATGAAGCCATCTCGGGTGCCAGCATTTCTATCAGTAAGCATGATGATTTGAATGAGCGAAAGTCAGGCCAGTCTGATGAAAAAGGGGATTTCAGGTTTGCCGGATTGTCTTTCGGATGGTATTCCATCCGGATTACGGCGGTAGGTTCCTCCCCTTTGCAGATTGATAGCATTCAGGTGCGCCCTGACCGTCCTG
>CAJBZC010000433.1 GCA_903959965.1 uncultured bacterium | reverse complement strand
ATTGATTAAGACTATTATCAACCAACTGAATATTTACGGGGATCACCTGGAGTGCGGAGAATCCGACGAAATAATCGGCGCCGTACAACCAAAGTCCAACATTCAATTCAGGTTTTGTCTTTCGAATCTCTCCAGCCCCTGTACCTAATACAGGATCCGCAGGATTTGCCAGTTGAATCTTCGTCCTGTCCAAACTTGTGTTTGATACGCCCGCTCCGAAACCAGCTGCCAGGGTAGTCTTGAGGCCCAGGGGTAGATGATAGGCATACGTGGCGTTGATGGTGAAACGGTTGATGTAACCGGTTCTGTAGTTCATCAAAGACATGCCAACACCATGATGAGCGGGCGACGCCTGATATTCGGTCCAATATTGCTTGCCCCTCGGATTTTCTCCTTTCATCTCAAAGGATGTCGCATTGGTTTTGAAATCCGGCTTACCGATGGGCGTATGTATTGTTGCATAGAAAGTAGTGGGTGCACCATCAATACCGACCCATTGGTTTCTGGTACTTAGTTTGAGATCTGTGTAGTTTTCGATTCCGCTTAATGCCGGGTTTAAGACATAATTATTGAGGATGTACTGTGTGTAATGCGGCCTCTGTTGTGCAAAGGCGTTGATCGTACAAGTCAGGCACAAGAAAAACAGGATCGAAAAATTCCGCATCTGTTGATTTTTATTCAGTTTCCGGATCATGCGAGGTTAGGGTACCTAACACGTATCGGATGTATTGAGACTTTCCCAACAAAGGGCAGTGATTTATAAAATTACGATTTATCAGCGACCATGAAAGAGTCCTTATCATTATGTTCCTCGAATTCCATGCCAAAGATCTTCACAGAAATCAATATGCTATTATAAACAGGTTATTTCAGTATGGTTACGTAACCTGCGACCGATTGCCTCCCGTTTTTGGGTTGAATGACGAAATAATAAGTACCTGCCGGAAGTTGCTTGCCATTGTATGTGCCGTCCCAAGGCTTGACATAATTGACTGAGCGATAAAGCAGTTGTCCCATTGTGTTATAAATTTCAACAATCGCCCCCGGATACTTTTCAAGATGTCTGATGACCCATTGATCATTGTAACCATCCCCGTTCGGGGTAAAAGTATTTGGAATGACGGGCTTCAGTAAGACGAGAATTTCTAGTTCATCGGAGTTTCTACATCCGTCTGCCGATATGGAGGTTAACAGGTACCTCGTATCCTCTACAGGGCTGGCAAGAGGATTCAGAATGGCAGGATTGTCTAATGAAGTCACAGGGGTCCATGCAAATGAGAGTTGATTACCGGAAGCGGTAGCATTTAACCTGATGCTGCTTCCTTCAAGGACGGTCCTGTCCGGTCCCGCATCCAGCACAGGCGTTGGGTAAACCCTGATCGGTCTTTCCACAAACGATGTGCAGCCTGATGTTGCCGTGAAAGTAAATCTGATGACGTGTAATCCGTTGCCGGCTGCACCGGGATTAAAAAATCCATTAGACGAGATTCCCTGACCTGAAAACTGAAAGGTTCCTCTTAAACCTGCGGTTTCTCTGGCTTTTGGAATGACTGGAAATGAGGGAATTTCCTGACAGACCGGTAGAAGCGAGTCGAGCATCACTTGAGGACTGGCATTAATGTCTATATCCTTGAATGACTCATCGAAACAGCTGAGCCCCGAAAAGACTCGAACAATTATCCTATATTTTTTAAAATCGGGCTGTCCGAAATCGGGATATCGGTGGTTATAAATCTTTCCAGGAAAAGGATTTTCGTCGATGGTGATCTGGCCCGGATCACCCTGTGCATCCCAACTAATGATGAGTCGGGTGATCTTTCCAAAGTCAACCGTCGATGTATTTCTAATGGACAAATCCTTATTGCTGCAAACAGGATTAGAGGTAGCGATTTCAAAAGAAGACACAGGGATGGCACCATTGACGGTAAAGGTCTTGACAATCGTATCTCTGCATCCTGCTGCAGATGTTACTACGAGTCCAACGGGATATGTTCCAACTGCAACGACATTAAAGACAGGGTCTTTCTGCGTGGAAAAAACAGGTGGGACATTGAAACCCCATCGATATGTGAGCAATGCGTTGACACTACCTGGCAGGTAGCTGCTGTCGAAGAATTTTGCCTCCGTATCATTGACGCACACTTCAGGTACAATGAAATTTGCTACGGGCCTGGGATGAACAATCAAGTCCCGCGTTTGAGTTGTACTCAGACAACCCGTATTGGTTTTTAAGGCTATAGATACCGGATACGTCCCGGGTAATAAAAAACTTGACTTTAGCGGACCTCCTCCACTCAGGGAGTCTGTCGCCGATGCACCAATTGTCCAATACCAGGTTGATATCGTAGCGCCT
>CAJBZC010000432.1 GCA_903959965.1 uncultured bacterium | reverse complement strand
TCCCGCACCGCCATCTTCAACAATCTTGTTCCCGTCTTCGCTTTGCTGCTCTCCGTAACGGTGTTACAAGAGTCCGTACCTGTGTATACCTGGATCGGGGCAACACTGGTGATTGCCGGTGTCATCCTCACCAACAGGCACCGTGTTTAAACCTTAACTGAATACAGGGAGCTGTTTTATATTTATATTTATTTTTACTGTCTGCCGGGATATACCTTCAGTGCGGCTTCCAGGCAATCCATGGCACGTGCGATCGACGGCAGATTCAATACGTAGGCCAGCCTGACTTCGTTCTTTCCGAGTCCGGGTGTGGCATAGAAGCCGGTAGCCGGCGCCAGCATGACCGTTTCACCTTCATGGTTGAAGGATTCCAGCAGCCACTGGCAGAAGACATCGCTGTCATCGATCGGCAGCCTGGCCATGGCGTAGAAAGCACCTCCCGGATTCGGGCAAAAGACACCGGGCATGGCGTTGAGGCGCGACACCAGCAGGTCGCGACGGGCCATATATTCCGCCCTGGGTCCGTCGAAGAAATTCCCGGGCAGGTCAACCGCCGCTTCCGCCATGATCTGAGCGAGTCCCGGAGGACTCAGCCGCGCCTGTGCGAATTTCATCGCCGCATCATATAATGCACGATTGCGGGTAACGAATGCACCAAGCCTTGCCCCGCAGGCAGAATAACGCTTGGAGATGGTATCCATCAGCACGACGTGCTGCTCCATGCCTTCGAGCTGCATCGCGCTGAGGTGCTCGCCGCCATAGCAGAACTCCCGATAGGCCTCATCCGAAAATAAATATAAGTCGTGCTTCAGACAGATGTCGCGCAGGGCACCGAGCTCATCTGCTCCGTAGAGATATCCCGTAGGATTGTTGGGATTGCAGATCACGATGCCTTTCGTACGATCCGTGATCACTTTTTCGAAGTCCTCCATCGGCGGCAGCGCAAAGCCCGTGTCGATGGAGGAGGGGATAGGGACCACTTTCACACCGGCCATCACAGCAAAGCCGAGGTAGTTGGCATAGAAAGGTTCCGGGATGATGATCTCATCGCCGGGATTGAGGCAGGCCATAAAGGCGAAGACGATCGCTTCACTGCCGCCGGTGGTGACGATGATCTCCGATGTACTAACGGTAATGCCTAACCGAAGATAATATTCGGACAGCTTCCGCCGGTAGCTTTCATTGCCGGCGCTGTGGCTGTACTCCAGCACCCGGATATCTGCATTGCGGACGGCATCCATCATCGCCGGCGGAGTTTCGATATCAGGCTGGCCGATGTTCAGGTGATAAACGCGGGTCCCTTTTTTGCGGGCGGCTTCAGCGAAGGGCACCAGTTTGCGGATCGGGGAGGCGGGCATGGTTCTGCCCCTGTCGGATATCTGTGGCATACTGCAAAAGTAGACCGAAAGGCCCGCACCGCCAAGTGAGGACGGGAGGGGGTGGGATCATAAAAAAAGTCCTGCATCAACCGATGCAGGACTTTTTTTATGACTTGTGCCTGACTTAGTTGGCTACCACTTCGCCGGCGATCTTGATCTCGACGGGATAGTCGACACCCTTCACTTTCACGTAGATGGATTTCTCAAAAACACCAGGGGCTGCGGCATTGTAGCCGGCCTTGATCTTCTCGTTCTTTCCGGCCATGATCGGCTGTTGCGGCCAGGTCGGGGTCGTGCATCCGCAGGAGGCGGTCGCATTCTCGATGGTCAGCGGCGTGCCGCCGATGTTCGTGAATTCGAAATCATGCGTAACGGGTGCGCCCTGCTTGATTTTTCCGAAATTGTACTTGATCTCTTTGAATTTGATGAGCTCTTCCGCTTTCTTGACACTTGTCTGCGCGCCGGCGGCGAAGCCGATGCCCAGCATCACAATGAACATCAGGATCTGTTTCATGATCAGTTACGGTTTGATGGGTTAAGGTTTCTATATTTTAATAAAGTCGGGGGAAACCCGAAAAAGGTTGCACCTGCGGACATGTTCATCGTCAAGTTTGGATGATTTCCGGGATACCGCCCAGACAAAAATACGCATTCCCTTCCTGAAAATCCATGGTTCGGAAAGTTCTTTGACGACTCCAGCTTACCCGCTGCTGCCCATACCCGCATATGTGGATGGATGTAAAATTCCGCCGCTCGCCGATGGAACCTGATTTCGGTTTAGATTTGTTGTATGGACAGCACATTCACCCCAGATGTCGCGGCTCAGGAAAACCTGACCTACGAGGCCTTCAGAACAGCGGTCCTTCGGGATTATGAACTGGTCTGCCTCAGCCGCGAGGCGAGCCTGCTCGGCAGGCGGGAAGTGCTCACCGGCAAGGCCAAGTTTGGCATTTTCGGTGACGGCAAGGAAGTTCCGCAGGTTGTGATGGCTAAATGCTTTCGTCCCGGAGACTTTTACAGCGGGTACTATCGCGACCAGACCTTCGCATTCGCCACCAGGGCCGCCAGCCTGCGCGATTTCTTCACACAGCTCTATGCGCACCCCGACCGCGACGAAGAGCCGCACAGTGCCGGTCGTCAGATGAACTCACATTTCGCAACGCCCTTCCTGGACGACAACGGTGAGCTCCTGCCTCTCAAGCGACTCAAAAATCTCGCCGCCGGCATGGCCCCCACCTCCGGACAGATGCCGAAGGCCCTGGGTTTCGCATGCGCATCCAAATCTTTCCGCGATGTGCCGGCGCTGTCTGCCTTTACAGAGCTCTCTCATCGAGGCGAGGAAGTCTGTTTCTGCACCATCGGAGATGCCGCCACCAGCGAAGGGCAGTTCTGGGAGACCGTCAACGCCGCCGCCGTCATGCAGGTGCCCCTCGCCATCTTTGTATGGGACGACGGGTATGGCATCAGCGTGCCCACCAGCCTGCAGACCGTCAAGGGTTCTATATCCGAAGCATTGGAAGGCTTCCGCAAACGCCCGGGAACGAATGGCATCGATATTTACAACTTGAAATGCTGGGATTACGCAGAGCTCTGCGAAGTGGTGGAGTCCGGGATCGATAAGATCCGCCGAACGCATGTGCCGGCGATATTCCATATTGAAGAGGTTACCCAGCCACAGGGGCATTCTACTTCCGGTAGCCATGAACGCTACAAGACCCGTGAACGGCTGGCATGGGAGAG
>CAJBZC010000431.1 GCA_903959965.1 uncultured bacterium | reverse complement strand
ATGCGGCAAAAGCGTCCCCTGACAGCACCCGTTATCGTTGGGCAGGTGCCGGAAAGGATTTCAGATTGCTGCAGGAACTGTTCGATCTGAAAGCGCTGGATTCGTCCGGGAAGTCATCTTGGGCTGTTATAACCACTGAAAACGCTGGACCGGTGCGCAAATCCGTGGCCGTGACGAATGGACAAATGCCCTCCGTTCAGGGTATGGGTTTGAAAGATGCCATATACCTGCTGGAAAACCTGAGTCTCAAGGTTGTGCCGAAAGGCAGTGGCAGAGTCAAGACACAATCTGTTGAACCGGGTACCCCCATACGAAAAGGACAGACCATCACCCTGGAAATGGGAGCACCCTGACTTGAACCTAAACTAAGCATGCCCGTATTGCACGACATATTGTATCAGGTAAGACTTCGCTCCGTCATGGGCAGCACCGCCGTGGAGATCGGCAGTCTGCACATCGATTCCCGCGAAGTCAAGGCGGGCGGCTGTTTCATCGCCATCCGCGGTACCTCCACCGACGGGCATGTACATATTCCCATGGCGGTGGAAAAGGGAGCCCTGTGCGTCGTTTGCGAAGTCATGCCCGAGCAAATCAGCGAGCAGGTAACCTATATCCGGGTGGATGATAGTGCAGTTGCCGCAGGCCGGATCGCACACGAATTCTATGGACGCCCTTCAGAACAACTTAAACTGGTTGGCGTCACCGGCACCAATGGTAAGACTACGGTTACCACTCTGTTGTATCGACTCTTCGGAGCCCTCGATCATACGGCGGGACTGATCTCCACCGTCTGCTGCCAGGTCGGGAACGAACAGATCCCGTCCACCCATACAACCCCCGATGCTGTCAGCCTCAATGCATTGATGCGTCGTATGGTGGACGCCGGCTGCACCCATGTATTCATGGAATGCAGCAGCCATGCAATCCATCAGCACCGGATAGAAGGACTGAAGTTTGCAGGGGCCATCTTTACCAACATCACCCACGATCACCTCGACTACCACAAGACCTTCGACGAGTATATCAGGGTGAAGAAATCCTTCTTCGACGGACTGACACCTGAGGCCTTCGCCATTTCCAACCTCGACGACAAGCGAGGCACCGTCATGCTGCAAAACACACCGGCAGACAAGTTTTACTACGGCCTGCGCTCCATAGCAGATTTCAAGGGTAGGATATTGGAAAACGGATTGTCCGGACTGCTCATGCTCGTCAATGAGCAGGAGGTGAATTTCCGACTGATCGGAGAATTCAATGCATACAATCTGCTCGCGGTCTATGCCTGTGCGGTCTGCCTCGGCGAAGACCGCCAGGATGTGCTCCGGGAAATGAGTCGCCTCGAAGGTGCGGAAGGCCGTTTCGACCAGCTGACTTCTCCCGGCGGACGCATCACCGGGGTGGTGGACTATGCCCATACGCCTGATGCACTCCTCAACGTGCTCACAACATTGCGTAAAGTAGCATCAGGTGGAGAGCGGATCATCACCGTCGTCGGATGTGGAGGAAATAGAGATCGTGCCAAGCGTCCGGTCATGGGGCAGGTGGCTGCCGCCCATAGCGACCGCGTCGTGTTCACGTCAGATAATCCGCGAAATGAAGACCCTCAGGAGATCCTCCGGGAAATGGAGGCGGGGGTAACGGTCACGGATAAACGAAAAGTCATCGTGATCCCGGATAGAAAGGAGGCGATCAAAACCGCCGTAAGCCTCGCTGCATCGGGAGATATCGTGCTTGTTGCAGGAAAGGGCCACGAAAAATATCAGGAAACCATGGGTGTCCGCATCGCCTTCGATGACCGTCAGGTCCTGGAGGAAATGTTCCGGATGCTTGAAAAATAAAAATAAGCGACGGCCGGGAATGCCGTCGATAAATATAAATCATGCTCTACCAACTGTTCGACTGGCTTACTGATCAGGGCATCAAATTCCCGGGGAGCGGACTCTTGCAGTTCATCACCTTCCGGGCCATGCTGGCTGTTCTGATGTCGCTGGTCATTACCCTCTTCATCGGGAAGCACATCATAGAGTTCCTGAAGCGCAGGCAGGTAGGCGAGAGCGTACGGAATCTCGGTCTGCAGGGAGAAGAAAAGAAACACGGTACCCCCACCATGGGTGGCATCATCATTCTCCTCGGGATCATCGTCCCCACACTGCTCTTCGCTGATCTCGATAAAGTGTATATCAGACTGTTGCTGGTAAGCACCGTTTGGCTGGGTATCGTGGGATTCATGGATGACTACCTGAAACTGCGCGCCAAACGCATGGCCGCGAAAGAAGGTGGAACGCATGTGAAGACCAACAAGGACGGACTTGCGGCCTGGTCAAAGATCCTGGGACAGGTAGGACTGGGCATCATCATCGGAGCTACGCTGATGTTCAGCGATAATGTGAAGGTGTATCGGGAATATTCCGGAAACAATGCTTCCGGAAAGACTATCAAGGTAGAAACGGAGGGGAAGTCCAGGTATTTCGTGGCAGCCAATGAGCCGATCACGACCATCCCCTTTGTCAAGAGCCATGAATTCAATTACGCTAAATTGCTCCCCGCAGGATTACGCGACTATGCATGGGTGCTCTACATCCTGATCGTCATCTTCATTGTAACAGCTGTTTCGAACGGGGCGAATATCACCGACGGGCTTGACGGACTGGCTACGGGCGTATCGGCCATCATTGGCATTTGCCTGGCCATCTTCGCCTATGCCAGCGGCAACGTGCGCCTGGCAGATTACCTCAACATCATGTATATACCGAATCTGGGCGAGGTGTCCATCTTCATAGCCGCCATGATTGGCGCGTGCATTGGATTCCTTTGGTACAACACCTTTCCTGCACAGGTCTTCATGGGCGACACCGGCAGCCTCGCCCTCGGGGGTATCATCGCATCCCTGGCCATCATCATTCGAAAGGAACTGTTGATCCCCATCTTCTGCGGGGTATTCCTGATAGAAAACCTGAGTGTGATGATCCAGGTATCCTGGTTCAAATACACGAAAAGAAAATATGGCGAAGGCCGTCGGGTCTTCCTGATGAGTCCGCTGCATCATCACTACCAGAAGAAGGGATATCACGAGAGCAAGATTGCCGTGCGCTTCTGGATCGTGACAATGATGTGCATCGTCTTTGCCGTGATGTCACTGAAAATGAGATAATACGCGACCGCATTTATATGGAAAACCACACGACCGACGGAAAACACAGTACCCTAAAGCTCAATCGATCTTTTACCCTTGGACAACATCCATTGAAAGACCATTTCTTTTTTCCAATGTACTATGCCCGGCCATGAAGACCATCATTCTCGGAGCTGGTGAAAGCGGAGTCGGCGCGGCGATCCTGTCCAAAAAGGCAGGCCACGAGGTATTTGTCAGCGACGGCAGAAAGATCGCCGACGGATACCTCGCGGAACTCGCCGCGCACGACATCGCCTTCGAACAGGGCAGACACGATGAAGCCTTGATCCTAGATGCGGACCTGGTGGTGAAAAGCCCGGGCATCCCGCAAGAGACTCCGATGGTACGCGCCATCAGGGCCCGGGAGATCGAAGTCATCAGCGATGTGGAACTGGCCTACAGGTACAAAGGAAACAGCCGGATCATCGGCATCACAGGCAGTAACGGGAAGACCACCACAACCTCCCTCATCTGGCATATCTGCCAGTACGGCGGGTTGGACTGCGCACTGGTTGGAAACATCGGGAAGTCGATCGCCCGGCAGGTTGCTCTGGACCCCAAGGCGGTCTATGTAACCGAGATCAGCAGCTTTCAGCTCGATGATATCCACACATTCCGACCGGATGTCGCTGTGCTGACCAATATCACGGGAGACCATCTCGACAGATACGGATATGTGTTCGAACGCTATGTACAAGCCAAATTTAACATCGTCAGGAACCAGACAGCCAACGACCAATTCATATTCTGTGCGGATGATCCCGTAACCATGAAATACATCTCCACATTCAACATCCACTCCATCAAACGCCCGTTTTCCATGAAAAGAGAATTCCCGAAAGGCGCATTTATCTACAACGACCAGATGACTGTGGGCGGACAGGATCCCATCACCATGGGTGTGCTGGACTTTACCCTCCGCGGAAAACACAACCAGTATAACACCATGGCCGCCTGCCTGGCAGCCTCTGTCATGGACATCAGAAAAGAGAAGATCCGAGAGGCGGTCGCCACTTTCGAGAGCCTGGAACACCGCATGGAAAAAGTGGCAACGGTACGTGGGGTAGAGTTCATCAATGACAGCAAGGCCACCAATGTCAACAGCACCTGGTATGCCCTGGAAAGCATGACCCGGCCCGTAGTGCTGATCCTGGGTGGCGTGGATAAGGGCAATGATTACAGCCTGATCACGGAACTCGTCAGGGATAAGGTTAAAGCAATCGTATGCATGGGCCGCGATAATTCCAAACTTCATAAGGCCTTCCAAGGCATCGTGCCCTGCATGACTGACGCCGATAGCGCCGCCTCAGCCGTTCGTCAGGCCTTCAACCTGGCAGAAAAGCGGGATATCGTCCTCCTGAGCCCGGCCTGTGCCAGTTTCGACATGTTCCGGAATTACGAAGACCGCGGGCATCAGTTCAAGGAGGCGGTCAAGGTCCTTTGAGGACAAAGCAGAGAGCCATGAAAAGCACCCATGAACAATCAGCACGATAGATGAGCGGAAGCATTGACATACCGGTAGGCAAGCAGACCAAATTCAGGCTGGAAACCTTTGGAGACAAGGGCATCTGGGCCATCGTGCTCATCCTTTCGCTATGGAGTATGCTGGTCGTGTACAGCAGCACCGGTACATTGGCGTACAAGATGTCCACCACCTCCGAAACCTATCTCATTAAGCAGGTGGGATATATTTTCATGGGTTTGATGGGTATTTATATCCTGCACCGCGTTAACTACAAGTGGTACTCGCGTTTTTCAGTGTGGCTTTTCTGGGCCTCCATACCTTTATTGATATATACCCTGGCCTTCGGTTCCCGCATCAATGATGCCAGCCGTTGGATCAAGCTCCCGATCGTCAACATGACCTTCCAGACTTCAGATATGGCGAAGCTGGCCTTGTTTATGTTCCTGAGTCGCCAGCTCAGCCGAAAACAGGCCGTGATCCGGGATTTCCAAAAAGGGTTTCTGCATTTGTTATGGCCGGTGGGCCTGGTCTGCATCTTCATTGCACCCGCAAATCTTTCCACCGCTTTGCTGGTGGGCGCATCCAGTCTCATGCTCATGTTCATCGGCCGGGCGAGGTTATCACATATCCTGCTGACCATCCTGGTCCTGTCCATTCCCATCGCCGTGTTGGTAGGAATCGCCTCGTCATACAGAAACGCGCCTGGAGAGGATCAGGTGGAACTCCCCGCCTATCTGCAGAAAGGCAGGGTAGAGACATGGGTCCGCCGGATCCAGGAGTTCATGTACGCAGACAGTCAGGATGCCTCATACCAGGTTCAGCAAGCCAAGATCGCCATCACCAAGGGTGGGTGGATAGGTATGGGACCCGGCAATAGTCAGGCCCGGAATTTTCTGCCGCATCCATACTCAGACTTCATCTTCGCCATCACCATCGAAGAATACGGACTGGCAGGAGGAGCCTTCCTGACATTTATCTACCTATTGTTCCTATTCCGATGCATACGAATTTTCAGAAGATGCCCGTATGCCTTTGGCGCCTTTCTTTCATTGGGGCTCGGCTTCACCCTTGCTGTACAGGCCATGATAAATATGGCTGTTAATGTAAATATCCTCCCGGTCACAGGTGTGACACTCCCCTTGATGAGCATGGGCGGGACATCCATCATATTCACCTGCATTGCCATCGGCATCATCCTGAGTGTATCGAGACATGTGGAGCAGGAAGAGAGGCGAACTGTAACTGATAAAACGATGGAACATGGCGGAGCGTAGGATCATCATTGCAGGAGGCGGAACCGGCGGGCATATATTCCCGGCCCTGGCCATTGCCCATGCCATCCGTAACCAGGCGCCTGATAGCAGGTTCCTTTTTGTGGGTGCCCTGGGCAAAATGGAAATGGAAAAAGTGCCGGAGGCAGGATTCAGGATCATCGGACTGGATATCGCCGGTTTCGATCGAAAGCATTACTGGAAAAACTTCAATCTGCCCTGGCGATTGTTGAAAAGCTTCTGGAAAGTGCGTTCGATCTTTTCGGAATTCAGGCCACATGCCGTCATCGGCGTTGGAGGCTATTCCAGTTTCCCTGTTCTGCGGTTCGCACAGTCGAAACAGATTCCGACGATACTTCATGAAAGCAATGCATACGCCGGAAAGTCGAATATATTGCTCGGTCGCCAGGCCACCGTCGTTTGTGTGGCGCATGACGGTATGGACCGCTTCTTCCCGGCAGACAGGATTCGGATCACCGGCAATCCCGTCAGACAACAGCTCGAAGAGGGGCTTCCCCAAAGATCAGACGGCATTCGTTTTTTTGGGCTCCGCGAAGATCGCCCCGTCGTACTCGTCATCGGTGGAAGTCTGGGAGCCAAAAGCATCAACGAAGCGATGGCAGCGGGGATTTTCAGATTGGCGGATCAACAGATTCAGTTGATTTGGCAGACCGGAAACGCCTTTGTCAAGCAGGCTGAGGAGGCTGTGAGTGGTTTCACAGGTATCTGGACCGGAGCATTCATCCGGGAGATGCCGTATGCCTATGCCGCTGCAGATGTGGTCGTGTCAAGAGCAGGGGCTATGTCCGTTGCAGAGATCGCAGTTACCGGCAAACCGGCGGTATTTGTGCCGTATCCGCTCGCCGCAGAAGACCATCAGACCGCCAATGCCCGAATGCTGTCAGATCGTCAGGCGGCCTGCCTTGTACCAGATGAGGAAACAGGTGCCAGGCTGTTGGAAACCATCCTGGAATTGGTGGCCGATGAAGCAGCCAGGAATTCCATGGCAGAAAAGGCAGGCGCGACGGCACATCGCGGAGCTGCAGACCAGGTGGCGGCCATCGTGTTGGAATGCATAAAAAAGGAAAAGAACGGATGATCAGGCTGGAAGACATACGAACCTTTTTTTTCATAGGCATCTGAGGCATCGGGATGAGTGCCCTGGCCCGCTATTTTTTGTAGCGT
>CAJBZC010000430.1 GCA_903959965.1 uncultured bacterium | reverse complement strand
TTGCGCCAAGCCAACGGATAACAGCGAATACAAGATCCTTCGGAGGCCTCAGGATGACAGCCGGGGGGCGTTTTTTATTTCAAAATAACATGAAATGAGACACAGCAGATACGATGAATAACAAAATATATAAATGTAATAACTAGATCAGATCACCCCGTTGTCATCCTGAGGCCTCCGAAGGACCTTGTATTTTCTTTGCGCCCTCGCGGTAAACCCATTCACCGCCAGGACGCAAAGTCACGAAGGCATCTGCGGAATGAAAAAGCCCCTCATCATCAACGACCACTTCATTCACTCCACCACTACCCGCTGCGTAAACCCGCCATTATCCACCCGGAACACCACGAAGGCCGCACCTTTGCCGACTTTATCCAACCCTTCCACCGGGATCGTCACCCGGCCCGCCACCTGCCTTGACCTGGATGCAAACACCTGCCGGCCGTCGGTGGTATAAACCTCATAGCGCATGCGCCGGGAGCCTGCCAGGTCGAATTCTGCAAAGGCCCGACCGCCCCGCACCGGGTTGGGCGTGAGCCGAAAGGAGCGCAGCCCGGGGATCTCCCGCAGCGAAGTGGGCATGTTGCAGGCGGCGATCTGGTTCACGACAGCCGTGCGAAGTGCGGGAAGTTCCGCGAAGGTCATGGCACCCGGACATTCCGTGGCGCAGCCGTCGCGATGCCCGGAGATATGGTTCAGCGTGCGCGCCGAATTCGGATGCCAGCTCGATCCGGCCGGGTTGATATTGCTTCCACAGGCCTTCCAGGCCAGCAGCTTTGTCAGGGTGCTTCTGGAAGTATCAGATATGCTGGCGGTCGTGTAGGTCCCCAGTATGCAGGTGCCCATCGTGCCGCCGTTGGTGCCACAGAAATGGGCTCCCGTCACGTTGTCGCCCCCGCCGCGGCCTTCATATAGCCTTCCCTTCGGATCGATGAGATAGTTGTAGCCAATGTCTGCCCAGCCGTTGGTATAGACATGGCTGTTCCAGATGCTCAGCACCACGGCAGACCAATCGCTCTGCGTGTTGGATCCTGCGGAGTGATGCACCACAAGATGCGTGACCGTCGTGAATCCGTAACCCGGATTGTTGGTCTGCGGGCAGCTCCAGCCTGTCCGGGACACCACATTCGGTTTCTCACAGGGGCAGGCAGCCGGACCGTTGGGTATCTGCCCGGCATCCGTCCCTGAGGGGGGCGTAGGTCCCGGATCGAAGAAATTGAGTTGGATCCGCTTCATGACCCGGCCTTTTCCGAGACGGTTGGTAAGGATCTCTATCCGCCAGAACCTGCTGCCGGCGGGTAGATAGGCCAAATCGGTGCAGGCATCCCATTTGGCATCTACTGCGTGTCCATCGACCGGCAGGTCTGTCCAGGCCGTCCAAGCCGAACTGTCGATGGATGTGCTAATCCGTAATCGGGAGTTCGACACCGCCACACCGTCTTCATCCCATCCAACAGAACAGGCGATGAAGGGCCCGCCAGCACCCACCTCCATCCTCCCGGCTATGATGATTTCCTTTTGGATGGCCTCCTGTCCGGCTGTGATCGCAGCGGCGGGGAGGATGGTCAGGTCACGGGATTGCAAACTGCGCTCCCATTTGCGCTGTGCCTGTGCAGAGCATCCCAGGCTCAGGATGAATATAAATATGAAGGTCTGGCGTAGCATCGGATGTTATTTCAACGAAGATAATGCAGGAGCGATGTGCAACCTCATCAGCTCGTTCATTTCCGGGCAAGGATTTCCATCCGTCGAAATCACTTCCATCCTCACAATAGCCTAGCCCGGCTGACGTTTCCATCTTTGGCCGGACCGGTCAACAAAACCGGCCAGAAAATCCCAATATCATGAGATACGAACTTGCCAACTATTTTATGCTCGAAAACCACGCATGGGACGACCTGCTGGCCCGCCACCGCAGCGAACTCCCCAGGATGAAGAACATGCTGGGTGACATCGTCCGCCGAAAATCCCTCATCGGTGAAGATACCCGTGCAGGATTCGATCAGCTCTGCTACCGGATGAACGACCAGGAAGCCTCTCTTGGCCAAATCCAGGAACACCTGAGTATGCAACAGCAATACCTGAGCCTCCGCACCAATGACGACATCAACGGCGAAAGCGACCCGCTCGATCGCCAGAACGCCCTGCGCTCGAAGATCCGGCATGCCTCTCAGGATTTTCTGCAACTCAAGAGCCAGATGATGAACTATATGTCCATCATCGCCTGACCACTGGATGTCCGCACTTCCATACACAAACCCCTCTCCCGCTGTCGCAAGGCATCGTGAGGAGGGGTTTCGTCTTTATGCACATGACAATCGCAGGGCTGCTAAATCAAGGCGCCGTCTTCCGCTGGTACACCCGCACATAATCCACCTCGAAACGATTCGGGAAAGATGTCCCCGCCGGATCCCCGCCGTTATCCCCGCCGATGGCCAGGTTCAACAACATGAAATGCGGTTGCCGGAAGGGATTGAACCCGCTGCCATCCCGATTGTAGAGTGAATCCACCGGAACACGGTTCAAGAGCCGGTCGTCCAGGAACAACGAAATCTCCTGATCGGACCAATCCATCCGCCAGACATGAAACTGATCGGCCCAGGCCTTCCCGCCCATGGAATCCGTTGCGAACTTCTTTCCATACCATTTCGCCTTCCATCCCTCACGACCCGCACAGGCGATGTTCGCCAGCAAATGACCGCGATAGTATTCCATGATATCGATCTCCCCATTGCCCGGCCAGCGCTTGCTCACCCCCAGCGTCCACCAGGCCGGCCATAGCCCCGAACGGATATCGATCTTTCCGCGCATCTCGAAACGCCCATACTGCCAGGAGGCAGTTTTGCGCGTCAGCAAACAGGAAGATGTGTATTCAATATGACGACGACTTTTCTTCCAGTCGGTACTCCCCTCCTCGAAATTCGGATTCGGTCGCTGTTCTTTCCTGGCCTCGATGATCAGCCTGCCGCCTTCGCACCATACATTCTCAGGCTGGTACCATTGCAACTCATGATTTCGGACGAAGCCCTGTTCGTTATGCCATTTTGAGGTGTCCGGACGACCGTCTTGATTGAATTCATCTGACCACACAAGTTGGTAGTCCTCATTTTTTTGAGATGTGGCATCAGATCCGGAATGACGCATGGACAGCCCGAAGGCTGCAATCGTCAGAGGAATGGAAACAAAGAGGAAGGATCGGTAACGAAAGCGGTTCATTTCTTTGGATTGATCAATAAATGTGATGATGCCGGGCAGTTCGGTGATGAAGATTTTAGGAACAGAACATCTGTCAGGACTTATATCATCCAAATGGTTAACGACGAGAAGTTTCCAGATTCCAGGCATCGCTCCATTCGACCTTCGGAATGTCTTCCCGAAACGATACAGGCAGCCAGATATATCTACTGTCCTTGAGATCTCCGGGCTTCCACCTGTCCGCCATAAAAACGTATGCCTGCTTTTTCCCCTGCACCGGCAGGATATAGGTTGACTGGGCATCAAAGGTCAGGGCGGCACCCGGGCCCCGCATCGGATTGCCGGGGACGCGCTCCCATGGGCCCAGCATCGTCGGCGCCCGATGCAGCCAGGCCTCGTTCGGTTTCCAGCCCGTACAACCGCTGGTGATCATGTAATATTGATGCTTGTACTTCATCACGGCCGGGGCTTCGCGATGTTTGCTGAACACCATACTGTCTGCGGCAGTAACAGAGAGATAGTCATTCGTCAATCGGGCGATGTGCAGATCATAATTCTCCCGAGATGAATATACAAGGTATGCATCACCGTTCGTATCCTTGAATAGTGTCATATCCCGCGACATATTGCCATTTGGGCGCATACTTCCGAGATATCTGAACGGCCCCGTCGGTCGGTCGCTCACCGCCACTCCTGCCCGTGCCGCCTTGTATCCCTTGCCTTTCAACTCCAGATGAAACCACATCACATACTGTCGCGTCCGATCATTGTAGATGACCTTCGGACGTTCCATCAGACAGCCCGTCCGGATCTCACTGGTGGTATCTGTAGTCTCCTGCTCCAGGGCCAAACCCTCGTATGTCCAATGCAGGAGATCCGGGGATGAATATACATTCACCCCCTGGGATGCCGAAGATCCGCGCCGCTCCCCGTACCAGTAATATTTATTTTTCCGAAACAGGATCCCGCCGCCATGTGCGTTGATGACACTGTCGCGATCGTCCATCCATACTGCACCCGGATGAATCTCAGCAACCCTCGTTGGTGATTTTTTCCCGGGGCCTCCAGTCGTTTGACCGGAAGCATGTCCGGCGACGGAGAGCAACATCAATAAATAAATATAACGCATGACCTCAACGGATATGCAAACTGCAATTAATTTAAAAAAACCCGATCCGGCAGTAAATGACTTCATCAAGGCGCCGGGATCTTATTCGCCTCGATCACCACGATCGTTGAACTGAGCGGAACATTGAGCGGATAGGTCGTCGGATTTGCCAGTCTGACCGCCACCAACAGGAACTTACCTGCGTACGTCGCCCCTTTCAATGCCTTGTGGTCGACCGTGAGCCTGAACACGCCGGCCCTCGTGCCTTTCGGGCCTTCTACCCTGGCCGGCAACGTATACATGGAAGCGGGCATAACAACATGCGTCGCAGCTGTGAATACACCCGAAGTGAAGAGTCGTTGCAGCGTATCGCTGTCCACCCGGATATCTGCTCCGAAAGCCTCGGAACCCGGACCGGAAAGTGCCACCCCCATCGTGATGTCTATTTTCCCGCTCGCCTTATCGATGCGATAATTCCAGGTGGAGGAATCCGTGCCCGTCGGAACGGGATACTGGTTGTTTACGCCGCCAGAGCGAATGACGGCCTGAGGCATGTAGATGCTGGTTGTCCCGAAGTCCTGCTCAGAGTCAGGCTTAGTGCAGGATGTCATCGCCGTGATCAGTCCTGCCAGCATAACCAGGCTAAGTACCTTGCTGATCTTACTTATATTCATTTTAAATCTTCGGTTATACGTGATCGTTACCATCCGGGATTCTGTGTCAGGATACCGGAAGACTTGTTGATTTCTGACTGAGGGAAGGGATGCAGGTACATCCTGGATCCGTCAAATACTCGATTCTCCACGACAAATGGCGTGTACACCAACGCATTCGCCGCGTTTTTTGTCACCCTGACTCCGCGAATGGATTGGTTGAGCACGACTTGCGCATCCTTCCACCTGCGCAGATCCCAGAAACGATGGTTCTCAAAAGCCAGTTCCACCCTGCGCTCGCGCTTGACCGCCGCCCGGAATGTCGTCGGATCCGATGCCACCACGGCAGGCATGGCCACACCGGCACGGGCCCTCACCGCATTGATCGCCTGGCGGGCGGTCATGGTAAATCCATTGTTATTGTCCGGACCGAAGGCCTCATTCATCGCCTCTGCATAGGACAGCAGGGTCTCTGCATAGCGGATCATCGGCCAGTGATGCAACTGCGTGGCATTGTTTACCAGATTGAGGTTATCATTCAGGAATTTTCTCAGATAATAGCCCGTGCGTGTAGCATTCGGCGTATTCATATCATCGCGGCCTCCCGGCAAGAGGTCGATGGTACGACCATTCCAGGAACTGGCATCTGTCACGATGGTCAGGGCCATCCTGGGATCCCGGTTCACATAAGGATTCGCAGGGTTCGGTGTCCCCTTGAACTCATAGGCTTCCACCAGGTCATGTGATGGCGTGATACCGCTGTTGCCCCCAGGCGTAGTAATCGGATAGTTGGCTCTTTCGATCGCATTGCCTGCATTGTAGCGCACGGCCCAGATGGTTTCATTACTGGTGACCGTATTATTCTGCAGAAAATAGTTTCGGTAGTTGCCATCCAGCACATACGCGCCGGAACCTCCGCCAGCCATGGCGATGACCTCATGGAAGGCCGCCGCAGCGGATCGCCATTTAGCCATATCATTTGAAGGATTATTCAACGGACTCGCTGCCCAAAGCAACGCCCGTGCTTTGATAGAGATGGCCGCCCCCCTTGTCAATCGGCCATCATTCGTAGTATATGCCGATGTCTTCCAGTTGACCTGCATGCTGTCTTTCACCGCATCGATCTCCGAAACAATGAAGCTGATCATTGCATCGAATCCCGACCGCGGCAGATCCGTGTTATCATCGGCACTGAGCACCCTGGTGACCAGGGGCACACCGCCATATCGCTTTAGCAATTCAAAATAATAATACGCGCGCAAAGCACGTGCCTCCGCCCTAAACCACCTGATGTTCAAGGTATCATCCCGGTATTGCAACTTTCCCGTCGGGGAAACGGTATCCCTATTTTTGGCCAGCATCCGACGATAGTCCCCGGAGTTCTCGAGAAAGTAATTGGCAGCCCGGATACCCTGATAGTATCCTGTGTAGTAATTGTCCGGATTATTGAAGGCATTCCAGCTGCCGTTGTTAAAGAGCCGCACATTGGCGCCGGGCGACGTATGCACCGCCTCGTCGGAAGCCGCGGCAAACAGGTTACCATCTATGAGCGAATACTCGTTGCGCACATATACATACGGCGCATTGGCGAAGGACAGCAGGGTGCTGAAATTGGTGTTCAGCAAGTCCTGGGTCTGTGCCAGGTCTATCTTCGTATCCAGGAACTCCTTGCGACACCCGGATCCTGTCAGCAGGATCAGGCCCGTAAGGATGCATTGAATATATGTTCTGATGATCATGGGACGCAGCATTTAGAATTGAAGAGTGATCCCTGTGTTCCAGGATTTCATGGCCGGGTAGGCGGTCGGCGTTTCGGGATCGATATCATACTTCCGCAGGGTCTCCGACCAGGTGAACGGGTTAACGGCATTCACGAAAACCCGCAGCTTTTCCAGGCGTAGCCGCTTGGAAGCCGCGGCCGACAAGGTATATCCGAGCTCCACATTCCGCATCCGCAGGAAGCCCGCATCTTTCAGCCAGAAGGTTGACGCCCGGTAATTGTTATCATTCGCCAGCCGGGTCAGTCGCGGATAATCCGCCACGGCACGCGTATCGATGCCCTTGTCAGGATAATAGGCCCAGGCGTTCCGGGCGATGCCGAACACATTGGCATTGTTGACAAAGGCCACCGTTTGGATATTCGCCGCACTCAGGATGTTGATCTTTCCGCCGGCCATGCCCTGCATTAGAACACTGAAATCGAATCCGCGGGCCTGCAGAGAAGCATTGAAGGAATATGTGTCGGTCGGATAGTTCGGGTTACCGATGAAAGACACGTCGTTCTGATCGATGACCTTGTTCCCGTCCATGTCGCGATACCGGATATCACCCGGCTGAACGGCTCCGAAGGAAGGCGAGGGCAGTCCTGATTTCAGATTTCCCGACGCATCGAAATCTGTGACGTCATAGAATCCATCCGAAATCAGGCCCATCTGTGCACCGATCGGCAATCCGGTCGTAGCGCTGAACGCATTGACCGGTGGTACTTCCGCCTGCTCGAGGATCTTGTTCCGGAATCGGGCATACATGCCGCCCAAAGCGTAACTCAGACCACCGATCCGGCCATTGTATTGCATCCCGAGTTCGAAGCCGCGGTTCTCCACCCGACCAAGATTGACATACGGAAGTATACCGCCGAACGCCCCCATGATGGTATTATTCTGCGTCACGATATCAGTACGGTTATCGCGAAAAACATCGAAGGTCAAATCGAGGTGTTTGAACAGGGTCAGGTCCATCCCGATATCATACTTCAGACTGCGCTCCGGACTGATGTCCGGATTTGCCTGATAGGATGGCATCAATCCGCTGTTGGTGACCAGCGAATTCAGACCGGTAAGATAAGAGCCGTTGGACACGAAATACTGCTGAAAGAGATAACGTCCGTCGTTCGGCAGGTCCCAACCCGTCAGCCCGGCAGAGGCCCTGAGCTTCAGGAAAGTGACCGCGCGGTTGTCTTTCAGGAAACTCTCCTTAGACACCACCCATCCCGCCCCCAGGGAGGGATACATATGCCAGCGATTACCAGGCGCATAGTTGTCGGATCCGCTGTACCCAAACCCAAGTTCGGCGATGTATTTGTCATCAAATGCATAGTGGACGCGGCCGCCCAGATTGAGGAAATTATAGAAGATATTGTTGCCTCCATTCTGGCCGACGTTATTGTTGTCCTGATCGGTGATAAAGGCACTGGCGAAATAATTCAACGCAGCCGTGACCTGATGCCGGCCAAACCGGCGATCGTATCCTGCCGCCAGGTTCAACTGCTTCCAGTCATACTGGTCTTCCGCCGTTGAACCGTTGGCGACCAGGTCGGTGTTGTTATCGTTGGTGGTCTTGATCCCGTTGTTGTAGCGTGCGTAGGTGGCCGTCTTGCTGGCGCGGGTGCGTGTCCAGGTATTGAAGGAGACCGCCTGTGCGAGATAGAGCCCCGGTGTGATGAAGTCCAGTTTCTGTTTCAAACTGAAATTCGCCTGCAGCGTGCGGTCCTGTGTTGAAGTCCACCCCAAGGCACGAAGTGAGGCAACGGGATTATTCGGAAACAGCGTGGTACCTGACCAGAAACCGCTGGTATCTTTGGGTTTGTAAACCGTTGAAGGATAGGACGACATGTTATTCCAAAGGGCCGGGCCGTTGAAATTGGGATATCTACGCTCCTCGATCCTGCCTCCCAGGTCCACTTTCGCCTCAAAGATCTTGAAGAAGCTGAAATCCAGGTTGGTGCGGATATTGAAGCGTTGGATTTGCGCGTTGGATGTCTGGTCGTTCGTCGGAACATCGTACAGTCCGCCGTGCTTCATGTAATCCAGTACCACGCCGTAGCGCGTCTGGCCGTCTCCACCATTCAAGACCAGATTGGCATTTGTGTACCGCCCGCTCTTTTTAAGATTTTCCGCAAACCAGTCGACATCCGTGCCCGTACCGCTTCTAAATGCCTCAATTTGCGCGTCGCTAAAGGCAGGCGACCACACAAAACGATTGCCGTTGAGTCGGTAACCATCGTTGCTGGTCGCCTGATTGAACAACTGCGCGTATTCCAGGGAGCGCAACGGTTTGTTGAGGACGATGGGCTGTTGCCAACCGGTGACATAGTTGAACTTCACCTGCTGCTGACGGGCCGGTCCGCGACGGGTGACCACCCAGATCACCCCGTTCGCTCCGCGCATCCCAAAAGTGGAAAGGGAAACGGGATCTTTCAGTACCGTGATTTGCTCGATCTCTTCAGGGGAGAGATAAGAGAAATATGACTGTGTCACCTGAAATCCGTCCACATAATATATTGGACCCGATACGTCGTATGTTCCCCTTCCGCGGATCGAGAGACCAGCATTGTCATAGCCCGGTTCTCCAGACCCCTGGCGGACGACAAGCCCCTGCAACTGTCCGTACAAGGTGTTGGTGAGGTTGGCGACGGGTGTTTTTGTGATGGTTCCGGAACCGATGCTGGCCCGTGGGAGGATGGAAGTGGCCGCCGGGACGGAAAATAACACGCCGCTTTCCTTTCCGGTGGCCTGGACGTTGGCCTTCAGGGAGTCCTGCTTGTCCTGGGCCAGAAGGCCGCCCGGCGGAGACGTGATAAGACTCGCCACACAGATCAAGGCCAGCCAAGATGATTTATTATGATGCATTTTTTTCTGTTTTTTAATGAACCCGATGGTCAGCCCTTTCATCAGTATCCTGGATTTTGGACCAGGTATCCCTTATTCACCTCCGATTGCGGGAAAGGATTGAGAAACTGGCTCGGCGCCCAGTAGCCGACATAGACGACCCGGTTGGTGTAGTTTGTATTGCCCGTCAGTTTTACATTCGTCAGGTCATTGAAGGCGAATGATCTGATATTTCCCCCGATGATGCCGTTGCCGATATCTGGATGTTTCCAATGCTTGAGATCATACAGCCGGGTGTTCTCGCTGAACATCTCTATGTACCACTCCCGCTGGATGATGGCGCGCAGTTTGACCTTGTCAGTCTCCGTGACATTCGGCAATCCCGCCCGACGACGGATGACATTGAGCCGCGCCAGTGCCTGCTGAGGCTGTCCGGCCTCGTTGAAGGCTTCCGCGGCCGAGAGATAGGCGCCCGCCAGTCGGAAGATCGGGAACTCGAACCAGCGACGACCGCCGGCCTTGTAATAATACTTGGCGTTGCGAGCGACCCCGTATCCCGGTCCGCTGCCAAACGTGCTGTTATTACGCCAGTTCGGATCGCCCGGATTCGTCCACGCATCCATCTCCCAGGCCTGAAAGCTCGCCTTGAAACGGGCTTCCATCTGATTGACCTTTTGGGTGTATTCACTGAACGGACGGAAAACGCCCGTCGCCGGCCAGGTCTGCTCCGTGCCATCCTGCCTGTAATACTGCTCCGCCTGATGGCTCATCAGCACATTACCCTGACCCTGCCAGTACCTCGAATTGTAGAAGGCGTTCATGGGCAGCTCGCCCCAGTTGTCCGTCGCCCCCGAGGTGTTGATGAATTTGTAGGCCAGTATCACTTCCGGATTGGAGGGCAGCGAGGTTGCATTTCCGTAGTCATCCAGCGGATTGCCGGTATTAATGATCCGGTGGTTGCCATTGGTTTCGGCCTCTGTGATCTGCGCCTCAGCGGCAGCGGCCGCCTGTGTCCACAGCTCGGGACGAAATGCCCCCAGAGAGATCAGATTGTTATTGGCGCCGAAATCAAGATAAGGCGTGGCGGTATTTAACAAGGGACGGGCCGCATACAGCAGCGCCCTGGTTTTGATGGCCAAGGCAGCCGACTTGGTCATCCGGCCCCGGAACTGATCGGGCCATACAGACGGCAGGACCTTGATCGCATCGTCGCACCATTTCACGATGCTGTCCAGCACAGCCTTCACAGGCGCCCTGGGGATCGCCATGTCCGCTTCCTCATTGCCTTCAAAAATGCGGGATACGATCGGCACACCGCCATACATGATCATCATCTGCGTGTATCTGTAGGCGATCAGCGCACGCATCTCCCCCTTCGTCTGAGCCTTCTCATCCTCCGTCATCTCCGAGACCTTATCGATGTTCTGGATGACCTGATAACACTGACGGATGGGCGGGAAATTGGCATTGTATCCGTCCATGTCCGTGATCGTTCCGTTCGCATTCATCCCATTCAGAATGATGCCACGCGACAAGGTCCAGCTAAAACCCACACTGAGTGCGCCGGACAGGTTCTCATGGATCATGCCATTCCAGGTATTTGCCCAGGGCAATCCCTGTGGCATGGATCGCCGGTAGGCGTTGGCGATGGCTCCCTGCGCCTTGATGCGTGTGGAAAACACCGAATCCACGGTCGTAGCGCTCGATGTTGGCATCTGCAGGAAATCCTTCATACAGGAAGTCATGCCCATTACAAACATGACCGAAACCGTTAGGATATATATTTTTTTCATATATGTTCAGTATTAAGGTTCAGAACTGCAGACTGACGCCAAAATTATAGGTCCGGGTAAGCGGGAAGAGATATCCATCGCGGTTCTTACCGGTATCCGCCTGTTCCGGATCGATGCCGTCGATCAGGTGTGATCCCCAGGTGGCGAGGTTATTCCCGTTGGCATAGACCCGAAGTCCGCGGATGTCGGCACGTTTCATGAATCCCTTCCGGGCGGAGAAAGTGTAGGCCACTTCCAGGTTCTTCAACCGCGTGAAATCGTTCGGCCGGAGCCAGAAATCACTCAACTGGCCGTTGTTCGGAGCTCCCACGCCGCCCAATGAAATTGACGGATAATAGACCGGCTGGCCTTTTGCCGCCTTTTCAGGCGTCCACCGACCTTCATACGCGTATTCCAGCACCTGACCTACATTCTTGGCGAAGGGCGTGCTCAGGATATAACCCGATTGAGGAAAAGAACCCCGTGCCGATCCGATGATCAATGCCGACACGTCGAGTCCCTTCCAGGAAAAGCCGAGGGTGAAATTATAGGAGACCTGGGGAAGGTTTGCATAGCCGATGGGTACCAGGTCGTTCTGATCGATGAACCCGTCAGCATTGACATCCCGGAACCGGAGGTCGCCCAGGCGGGCATTGTTGCCGAACTTGTTGAATGGTCGATTGTTCAGTTCATCCGGACTATTGTAGAATCCGTCCGTGAGCAGTCCCTTGTACTGGCCGATCGCATATCCGGTGGACATTAGCCAGGGATACAACATCGGTACTTCCGCCCGATAGTCGATCCGGTTGCGGGCGAAGGAATAGTTGGCCTTCACAAAATAGTCCACCTTGCCGATGGTATGATCCCAGCCCGCTTCGATCTCGAAACCGCGGTTGCTGACCTTACCCACATTGATCGGAGGCTGGGAAGCGGTCGCCACGCCATACGTTGAAGGCGCCAGCTGCGAGGTCACCAGGATCTTATCCCGGTTTTCATCGAACAGAGAAGTGGTCAGTGTAAACCTGTCCTTCAGGAACTTAAGATCGATGGTAACATTTCGCTTTCTGGCCCGTTCCCAGGTGACGAGCGGGTTACCCAGTGCGGATTCCGTGGCCCCGGGGATGTTGGGGTTGGTGGTCGACCCATTTGCATTGCCCCAGTTGGAACCCGCCGCACTCCCTGTCCAGGTGTTTGGCAGGTACAGGAACCGGCGACCGCCGATCTGGTCGTTCCCCACCTCTCCATAAGAACCGCGAATCTTGGCCCAGGTCAGGATGCTGTTCTTCGGAAACCATTTTTCATTCGCCAGGATCCAGCCGGCCGATAGGGCCGGAAAAACCCCGAATCGGTTGCCCGGCGCGAAATTCTCCGTGCCGTTGATGCCCAGGTTGAATTCCGCCAGATATCGCTGATCAAAATTATACGTGGTTCGTCCCACCAAACCCATCAGTCCGGAAGGGATACCGAAGGCCTGACCACTGGCGGTATATCGCTGGGCATTCCCCAGCAGCAAGCCCGATACATTATGTTTATTGAAAGATCGACGGTAAGACAGCGCTGCCTCCAGATATAACTTCCGCCACTGGCTGTTGCCCTGGTTGTCGGATACGGAGGGTGGATTCACCCGTCCACCAACGAATACGATGTCAAGGGGATTTGCAGGATCCCGCATGGCATTGTACACCGGCATGCTGTTGACCCGCGAAAAACCCTTTGAATAACTATCGTCATAGGCCACCTGAACATGCGATTCCAGCCCGCGGGCGAGGTAACCCATGTTATGCTTGAGTTTCAATACACTGCTCAGCACAGTGGTGTACATCGTCCGGGTACCGCCCGTCAACAGCTGGGCGATTGAGCTGTTGCCGGTTCCGCCTTTGGCACCCAACGGATTGGTCGGCTCACCCGCGATGCCGATGAAGGCATTCACCAGCTTGCCATCTACGATGCCGGGCCCGACAAATGGACTGTTCTCCAGGATATTCTGGATGATGCCCTGATAGCGGTTCCCAAAATCACTCGCCGTTCCCGTACCTGCTACCTTGTTGACCGTCGACTGCCCGGAGATATTGAACTGCAACTGGAAATTCCGGGCAATATCAAAATCGAAATTCGATTTGAAATTATAGCGGGTGAAGGCCGGATTGGTATTCGACCCCGCATATTCGGTGTTGGAAAGGATACCCTGCTGATTGAAATACCCCAGCGAGGTGAAGTACTTCACCCTGGATGTTCCGCCCGAAACGTTCAGATTGTACTGAGCCTGACGTCCAACACCCCCAAACTGATCCTTATACCAATTGCGGGTTGTATAATACAAGGCAGGAGTGTTTTTGAGCTGTTCTTTTTGCGCCGGAGTGAGGTTGGACATCGCGTCAACCTCGGCCGGCGTGTAATCCCGGTTATTCTGGAATTTCCACAACTCATCCTGAGTGAAGAGTAAACGGTCCAGGCTATTATCCCCGGCAGCCTTGGTATTATAAATAGCCTCGTTCCTCAACTCCGCAAAGCGGTATGAGTCGATGGTATTGAAGATCGACGTTGCGTTCGTGAAGCCCTGATTCATAGAGAAGGAGAACTGAGGCTTATTCACCCTGCCCCGCTTCGTGGTAACGATGATGACCCCGTTGGCACCACGAATACCGAAAACGGCGGTGGATGAGGCATCCTTTAGGATCGATATATTATCTATCTCATTGGGATCCATTGCATTAAGGATGGTGAAAGGTTGTTCGGCCGGTTGCTGGATCCCATCGATGACCACCAGGGGATCCTGCCCGTTGAGTGTGGCCACCCCACGGATCCGGATGGTGGTCGTGTTCAAACCCGGCTCACCGCTGTTTTGGACGGAACTGATGCCGGCCGTCCGGCCCACCAGCATCTGAGTGACATTGGCGACCGGCGTCTGTACCAGCGACTTACCAGAAATGACACCGACAGCCCCGGTGACGGTCGGCGCTTTTTGCTCTCCGTAACCCACGACAACCACCTCGTTCAGCGCACTCGAAGAGGGCACCAGACGCACCTGCAGCTCTAACACCTCTCCGACGGTTACCTGCGCGGCCCCGTATCCGATACTGGAGACCTGCAGGATGGCGCCCTTTGCAGCCCGGATCCTGAACGCACCCCGGGAGTCTGTCACAGCCAGGACCCGTCCACCCTTCAGCTGAATGGATGCACCGGAAACCGGATCTCCCTTTTCAGCATCCAGGATGACGCCCGTAACAAAACCTTCCTGCGCCTGAAGGATCGGTAACCCGACACTCTGACAAATGGCCAGGAAAACAAAAACAATGAATCTTCTCATCTGGCAGCTTTTCATTTTGAATGAGATGAATGAATGGTAAATATAGGCGATCAAACAGGGGCAAACTGGGGGTAAATGGTAAAAAAAGGGGGGTAAATTCGTCATTTACGCCCTCAAGATGCGATCAATGACAAGCGTTTACCAGCCGAGTTCAGCATTATGGCTTACAGGTCACGCTACAGAGCAACTCAGGAATCCCCTTTTTTGACCACCCGCCCGTCTAGCTTGTAATGCCGGCCAAGTGTTTTCCGATATTTTCTGATGTACTCCGACGGCTTCATGCCAAAGGTCTTCGTGAACTGATCCCTGAAATACTTGACATCATTCAATCCCACCTGGAAAGCGGTCTGTCCGATGTTCAGGTCAGTATTGATAAATAACTCGGCCGCCTTCCGAAGCCGGATGAAACGGATGAAAGCATTGGCGCTCTGGCCTGAGATAGCCTTTATCTTTTTATACAGGCGGCTGTGGCTCATGCCGATGGCGCCCGCCAGGCGCTGAATGTTGAAGTCATCGTCGTCCAGGTGTGCCTCCACGATCTCGATGCATCGATCCAGAAATTCCTTGTATTCGGCAGAAATGGTGAGCGAATGCTGTTGATGCGTAATCTCATTGTAAAAATATCGCTGCAGTTCCTTACGATTTCTGAGCAAGCCATGGACCCGGGCAAGCAGAAAATCGGTTTCGAAGGGCTTGGGAATATAGTCGTCGGCACCGTTCTCGAACCCCAGCATTTTCGACTCCGAAGATGCGCTGCCTGTAATCAGGATGAATGGAATATGGCTGAGGACAGGGGATTCCTTCACCGCCTTGCAGAAATCGATGCCGCTCAGTTCCCCCATAACCAGATCACTGATGATGGCATCCGGCTGCATTTGTCGGGCGATATTCAATCCTTCTGTCCCGTTGGCAGCTTCAAGCACCCTGAAATCCCTTTGAAAAACCTGGATGAGGTACTTGCGCATCTGTTCATTGTCATCCACAATGAGTATGACGGGACGTTCCGCCACCACCTTATCCATCGCTCCATCCCCGGGATCTTGCCTGGCCACAGGCGTGATAAAAGGCTCGTCCTCATCCATAATTCCGGAGATCAGGGGCGAATGGGATGCAGCTGAAACCGTTTCCGGCTGGAAGGCGCCCAGATCTGAACTCTTTTTGGGGATACACAATCGAAATTCGGTACCAACCCCCACTCTGCTGGTATAGGATATCGTCCCCTGATGCTCCTCGATCAACCGGCGGACCAGGTACAACCCAATCCCAAACCCCTGTCGGGCCCCATGCGCTCCAGCCTGATAATATTTTTCAAACAGCCGGTCTCCGATCTCCGGCGCAATCCCCCTTCCGGTATCCGCAATCACGACAACCACATCCGTTTCTGAAGCCTGGACAGAAAAGGAGATCCGCCCTCCATCCGGGGTATTCTTGAATGCATTCGACAGCAGATTGAAGAATATGATCTCCAGTTTCTCGCGGTCAGCCAGCAGCGGTAATGGATCCGGACAACTGAACACGTAATCCAGCTGTCGGGCCCTGGCCTGCTGACAGAAATTCAAGTAAACATCATGACCCAACTCCCGAAGATCGATCAACATCGGCTTCATGGCTCCAGTCTCGCTCTCCGTCTTTCGGAACAGCAGGAGCTGGTCAACTAAACTCAGCAATCGACGGGCATTTCTGTATATGAAGTTCAACTCGTCCCGGTCCACCCCTTCGACATCCCGCTGCATGATCGATTTGATCGGATTGATGATCAATGTCAAAGGTGTCCTGAACTCATGGGTGATATGAGTGAAAAAGGATTGCCGACGTTCGTTCATTTCCTTTTCCTTCTCTGCATCCAGTTCTGCGAGCCTTAGTTTATACCGTATCTGCTCCTGCCTTGATTTGTAATTCAGATACAGAGCCAGCGCGCCGCCGACCAGCAGCACGTAAAAACTAAGCGCCCACCAGCTCCTGTACCAAGGCGGCAGAATGATGATCCGCAGCCTGGCCTCGGCCTTGCTCCAATCACCACTGGCATTCGTGTTCCGGATCAATAATGTGTAACTGCCCTCCCGAATGTTATTGTAGTTGATGTTCCGGACATTGCTGATCTGATTCCAGTCCTTATCCCAGTTCTCCAGATAATATGCATATCGGATCTTCTCGGGAGAGGAGTATTCCAGGGCATTGAAACGAAAGGAGAGCACCGCCTCGGCATATGGGACCCGAAGCTCCGTGATCTCTCCATCTTCAGCAGACCCGATGAATTCCGGAACCTCGTGGATAGATCGGTTGTTGACCTGGATATTGGTGATATGCACCGGCGGTGAAAAATTCCGGACAATGATCCGGGTCGGATCAAAGATGTTGAAACCATTGATACCGCCGAAGACCAACTGTCCATCGGACAATTTTTCGGCCGCTTTGTAATTGAACTGATTACTCTGCAATCCATCACTTTCAAAGAAGTTCCGGAATTCCGCCCGTCCTGGATCAAATCTCGACAATCCGTTGAAAGTGCTCAGCCACAGATGCCCCTGCCCATCCTCCAGGATGTTCAGAATGGAATTATTGCAAAGTCCCTCCGTTTCTGAATACCGCTTCAGGACCTCCCCCCGCTTCCTGTCGAAAAGGACAAGCCCACCGCCCTCTGTGCCGATCCAGAAGGATCCTTTCCGGTCCTCATGGATCGCCCGAATCGGCTTACCCAGCTGAAAAAACCGGTGTTTTTTTCCCGATCTGTCAATCTGGATCAGGTGGTTCGAATTGCCTGCCCACAGATGCCCGTCGGCATCTTCCGACATCGAAATGATGTCATTGAGCGCATGGTCAAAGATCACAAAGCGGTTTAGTTCCCTGTCCATTCGATACAGCTTGCCACCCGAAAAAGTGGCCGCCCAGCAGACTTTCTGGCTGTCTTCATACAAAACGGAGACTTTCCGGTCTTCCGTTCCCGTCCGGTCATTGATGCAGGGGAAGGTCGAAAATCGGCCTGATCTGCGATCGAAACGGTTAACCCCTCCGCCGAACGTTCCAACCCAGTAGCTTCCCCTGTGATCCTTCAAGATGCTCGTGACAACATTGTGCGATAATGAGGTCTGATCACCCTCCCGATGCTGAAAATGTTGAAAAGAATTCGCCTTCCGATTCCATAGGCTCATTCCGCTTCCATCGGTGCCGATCATTACCTCGCCGTTCGAGTCTTCAAAAAATGTGTAGATGAAATTGGACGAAAGTCCCCCCGGCTGATCAGGTTCGGACGAGATCGTTCGAAACGGACTTTTATACTCGTCCAGCACATTGCAGCCTCCCTTCCGAAGCCCTATCCACATGCGGGATTCATGGTCGGCCGTGATGGAATAGACGGATTCACCGGAGAGATTATAACGCCCCCTGCCCGGAAGAATCTGCACGAATCGCTGACTGGCCGTATCGAGGATGTTGATTCCACCGCCATCGGTACCGATCCACAACCGCCCCCGCTGGTCGTAACATAGACTCAATACTTCAGCGGCGTTCAGTTTATTGTTGCCATAATGCCTCTTCCACCCATTGGTGGATAACGAATACAGGTGCAGCCCTTCATCTGTTCCCATCCAGATGCCCCCTTTTCCATCGGGTAATACGATATTGGCAGATCGCCTGTCCCGATTGACAGGCCGCAGCCGTCCTGATCCGATGTCAAAGATGCAAAGGCCAATATCCTGGACAAATACCCATACCCTGCCGCCAGTGCGGCAGAAGGATTTGACATGATAACCAAATTGCCTGCCGGTGTCCGTAACCAATGGAACCTGTCTGGCAAAGGGTTCTTTCCGGCGTTTCCATAAGAATCCCCAACCGATGGTGGCCACAAACAGATTGTCCTGATCATCAGACTGGATGGCATTGGCACTGACCGGAATCCGGCCGGGGGCTGATGCATAATTTGGCTGGATCAACAGGGGCACAAATGCGGCACGCACAGGATCATATCGCACCACCCCCTGACCGGTTCCCACCCAAAGATTTCCAGACCGATCCTCATGCAAAGCGTAAATATAATTATGAGGCAAGGATGCTGTGTCATTCAAGCGATTCCTGAAGACCCTGAATTCACGTCCATCATACCTGTTGAGCCCATCATATGTACCCATCCAAATGAACCCGTGATGGTCCTGGAGCACACATCGGACGGAATTATTGGAGAGTCCCTGTGAAATCCCGTAGCGGTTGACCGGCGGCAAAGGAATTCCGGCAACAGCGTTCAGGCATCCGGTCAGCCAATGCCACCCAAAGATGTAAACACAGGCTACCCTTATATATCGAAGGAGAAAGGATCGATCCATGGTGGGGGAATTGCTGCAATCAGGGCTGGATATCCCGACCTGTCAGTTTGCGAAAGTTGCGTAGTCGATGAAACGTGATGTGATTTGCGTCATGCGATCCGTGTGTTTTGACGCCGAATGCCGTCCGCACAGCGGCGATGATGTCCTTGCCGTCGAACTGCCAATCGGCGTATTGAAACCCATGCTGACGAATATCAGAACTGTAGGCTACGATGGTATGTGATGTCCACAGGCGGAGATCGGTGGAGGATGACAGCACGAGGGTATTTCGGGCACGTTCCAGCCGATGTCCGAGACTCCTGGCCTTCTGCTTTTCGGCTTCAGGCGCGTAATTGGAGAGCGTCCAATAACGACGTGTTACGGGATCATAGCGGATCACGAATTTCTTACAGGCCCCTGGCAGCGTGATGAAGTCTGAGGCTGGATCAAAGCTTTGCGTCAGTCCGTCCTGGGATACGCGCACCACCGCTGCGACATCATCCCCCTGATAATGCACCCTGAGGATGTTATACATCTGGCCATCCGGCCCTGTAACGGCATTGCCCTCCAGCCAGGCTTCATACCCGCGATGCCAGCCCGTGTCAAAATCAAGACGGTTGGATACCTGCCAACTGCGGGCATCCAGCAGATCTGAAGCAGTGTCGGCACTCATCATCACTGACCTGAACTTTCCCCAGCCCTTGTCCGGCGTGTACTCCATAGCCCGCCAGATGCGGCCGTGGGCGTAGGCCATCGGCATGGGTGCACAATGATAGCCCGTATCGCCCTGTTTACGAAGGAGCAAGCCGTGCTGCTCGTCGGTTGGGTTGGTCCAGGTGCGCCCTTCATCATCCGACCTCCGGATGACACAGTCGTTCACCCCGCCGCGGGTGCCAAACGCGTACAATGATCCAAGATGCAGAAAGAGCTTGCTCCAGTACATGCCCTTCACCATGCTCCTTGGCTGCCAGGTTCGTCCCTTGTCGGAGGAAATAAAATATCGGGTATGACCTGCTACCCCGTCTTTGGTCGCTCCCGGTCCGAAGAAGTCATGACTCACCAGATAATCCCCCGAGGGAAGAATGACGATGGATGGAGATCCGAGATAGGTCTGTTCGGATGGCGCCCGGGTGATGACGATGCCGGGAGGTACCGGCGGGGGAACAGTTTGACCGTTGGAGAAATGAACACACAGGATCAGCAGTGTCAACAGGCCGGATCTGAAAATCTGATGCGTAGGTTTGTACATGGGTCGCACTGAAAGAAGGAATGCCGGCGAAATAGCCCATGTTAAATTATGGAATTATCAGGCATGATTAACATGCACATCAGGAATCCGGAAATCAGAGGTGGAGGGATCTCCTGCAGCAAGAATGCAGAAGGCAGAAGCCTTTAATCTGAAAAACACGCATTGTTTTATCATGCCTCAGCGAGAAAGAAGGCCAATGACTTCACTTGCAGCAGCCCTGTCTGCCCGGAAATCCGCCAGCAGGGCGGGATCTACTTCCAACCTCCGATGGTTACCATCAACCAGGTCTTCGATGAAGAGTACCTCAGTTGCCGGATCAAAAAAGAACCAGTCATGTGTCTGATCCATATCGATACACTCCCGATATAGTCTGAACCGATAGACAGGCGAGGGTGCATCCGTTCCCATTTCCGGACCTGAATCGAAGCCCAGTGTCAATCCCGAGGTTCCGGCAGTTCTTCCAGCCGCCCGCACCTGTCGACGACAGTAATCAGTCGATGCAATCATCCGGGCCAGGGTGATGGCACGTGGGGCAAGTCCCGCCTCATCATAGGCCTGGTACTGGAGCCCTCCGATCTGTAAGACGGTGGCGTCTGTGTGCGTCAACTGTGCGGCGGGAGCATAGGTGACGATTCTGTCAGAAGACTGACATCCTGAAAACAAACAGGCGGACAATAAGACGGAAAGGATCATACGCATACGCGGGAGGTGTTTTGCTGTTCAAGATAGTGAGAGACTATTCATACATCAATAACACATTTGACATACTGTGAAAGACATGAGTCATGATGATACACCCGCGAGCACAGATAAATATAAAATGTTGTTTTTCATATAGATAGCGTTTGTATTTATGTTAAAAGATCATATTTATTGGATTGACCACTCACGGCCTCGGCTCCTCACCTCCCATCACCACCGGCACGTTCCGCACCTCTCCATCCACTTCTACCTGCACCATCCAGGTGCCCGCCACCGACCAGGCGCCACTCCGCTTGATCGTCACGCGCTGAACTCCCATGCCATACTCACCGCGCTGCACATTCACCACGCGACCCTGCGCATCCAATAATCGCACCGTCGCTGCGCCAGCACCTGCCATCTTCCACTCAACGTTCATGTACTGCGTTGCCGGGTTTGGATACACGCGCATCAGGCCGGTCAAGGTATTGCCACGCAGTTCTATCGGTTCCATCTTCACGCCCATCGATTGATAGTTACCATTGAAGGCCTCGGTACCGAGCTTCTCTTCCGTCATGCCGATGCCGGCGCGCTGCAGCGAACTTGTTTTCTTAAATTTCAAATCCATCCAGGCCACGCCGTCGGTGAAACTCAATCCTTCGGCGCGCGGGTCATTCCATGAGAGGGTCAGGTAACCATCATCCTTCCAGCGCTCGCCAATACCAAGGTTGTTGATCAGGCCAGTTGTGGTGTGTAATTGCAGCTGCTTGACCTCCCAACGCAGGGTGGATTGCCAACCCAACAGGCCGGACACCGCACGGGACTTCACCTTCAGGGTGACATATCCATCC
>CAJBZC010000429.1 GCA_903959965.1 uncultured bacterium | reverse complement strand
TGCCTTCATGTCTGTATATCCTCTAACTTGGATTTGATAGCTTCTGCCCAAACCCGCCCTCAGCCATCCATAAAATGAATATTTCCTCGCGTCCAAACCGTTAAAATCCCCTCCATTTCCGTAGCTTAGCCTTACATAATTCCTCTGTTCGAAGGTAATTTTGGCTTCGCAGGAAGGTATGATGCCGGCAACTTCCCTCCGGATCTTGCTTCATGTCCGACCCTGTCACCCCCACAAACCAAAACATCCTGTCGGACAGACCATGAGAAAGTTCATCCCCTCGCTGTTACTCGCTTGCCTGACCTTCGCCGCAGCAGCGCAGCAGCGCGACAGCCTCCCAGTGCAACCACCGTCCCCGCACATGATCATCGGAGATGGCACGCCCTACAGCGGAGACGCCCGGGCGCTCTTCTCCCGATACCTGCCCATCCGCAATGTCGACGAACTCCGGCTCACCACCCGGGAAACCGATGCAATGGGTTTCGTGCATGAGCGCTATGCCCAGTACTTCCGAAAGGTGCGCGTGGAAGGAGGGGAGTACCTCATCCACCTGCGGAACGGGGCCGTGAGCAGCCTGACAGGCGACTACCACCATATCCCGGCGGAGATGGACGTGATGCCGTCACGCACGGCCGGCAAGGCCCTGGAAGACGCCATCCGCCACGTTGGGGCACGGGTCTATGCCTGGGATCCAGCCGTCCGGAATGGCTATCCCGGTTATGACGGGCCGGGAGGGGAACTGGTGGTATGGGACGGATCGATGCCCGGGAAGTCGGGGCCCCGCCTCGCCTGGAAGTTCGATATCTACGCCCAAGAACCCCTCTATCGGGCCTATGTGTTTGTGGATGCACGCTCCGGCGAGGTCCTAACCACCCATCCGCTGATCCATGATGCCAATACGCCGTCATCGGGCACGACCCTGTACAACGGCACCCAGACGTTCACGGCTGATCTTACATCTGGTGTCTACAAACTGCGGTCGGCCGCCACCGCCGGCGGCGTGGAGACCTACAGCCTCGGAAACGGTACCAGCTATGCGGCCGCCACCGATGTCACCAGTACCACGTCGGTATTTACATCCGACCCCACCGCCAACCAGGCCCACTGGGGGGCGGAGAAGACACTCGCTTATTTCAAGACGGCCCACAACCGGTCCTCCTATAACAACCAGGGAGCAACCCTGAAGTCGTACGTCCACTATTCCACCAACTACGTCAACGCATTCTGGGACGGCAGCCGGATGACCTACGGCGATGGTAATGGCACCACCTACCGCGCCCTCGTCTCCCTCGACATCGTGGGGCATGAGATCACCCACGGCGTGACGCAGTTTTCGGCCAACCTGGCCTATCAGAACGAGTCGGGCGCCCTCAACGAATCCTTCTCCGATATCTTCGGCGAAGCCATCGAAAACTACGCCAAGGGTTCCAATGACTGGCTGATGGGTTGCGATATCGGTGTCAACGGATGCGGTGCCATCAGGAATATGAAGAATCCCAATGCCTTCGGCGACCCGGATACATACGGAGGCACCTACTGGTACGCGGGTACGGCCGACAACGGCGGCGTACACACCAACTCAGGCGTGCAGAACAAGTGGTTCTATATCCTGGCCGTCGGTGAGTCGGGCACCAATGACCTGGGCGCTGCCTATTCCGTGGCCGGCATCGGTTTGCAGAAAGCAGCAGCCATCGCCTACC
>CAJBZC010000428.1 GCA_903959965.1 uncultured bacterium | reverse complement strand
GGTAGTAGACTAGTAGAATTGGAGCACAGAGAAAGGAGAAAAGGAGATCCGCAGAGGATGTTCTTAAACTTTTCTCCTTTTCTCTTTTCTCTGCGCTGGACGCTCAAAACCCCGACACAATGAAAAAGCTCATTACCATATTCCTGCTCGCAATAAATCTCAACGCCTTCTCCCAGGACGACCCCGCAGACGGAGACGGCACCGTACCCGTCGATGGGGGGCTCTCGCTGCTGCTGGCAGCGGGGGCCGCCTATGCAGGCCGTAGGCTTTACCGCCAGGGCACGAAGTAAATACAAAGGCAGGCGAAGCATAAAAAAAGGGCAGTGTGGAAACACCGCCCGTTAGACATACTAAAAACAAATCTAAATATGCTTACCAGTCCTTGTTCTGTTTCATGCCATCCGGATTGGCATCCACCTCAAACTGAGGGATCGGCCATAATTTATACCTCGGATTTGCATTCGTGCGGACCTGATTCCTGAATCGTATCCGATCATTGACGCTGGCCGAATAATTCGGTACTTCATTCGCATCAAAGGTTGGATTGGCGGGCGCTACGGCCGGATTCAGCGCAAAACCCACCACCGGACCGCTGTTCGCCGTCCCATAGATATCCCACCTGCGCAAGTCGAAGAGACGCAGGCCTTCTCCCGCGAATTCCACCACCCGCTCGCGACGGATCAACTGACGAAGCGCCGCCTGCGTGTTCTGCGTGGTGGAAGGCTGTCCTGCCCGGTTGCGCACCGCGTTGATCGCCGTCAGCACCGTGGCGTCGATCTCGTTCAGCTCCACTTTCGCCTCAGCATACATCAGCATGATGTCTGCGTAGCGCATCAGGATATAACCGGTCTTGTGTTCCCAGATGTACTGCGTCGAGTCGATGTACTTGCGCCAGACATAACCCACACCGCCGATATTACCCGTCGCACTCACCTGCCACTGGATGCCCGCAGCCTGTGCACCGATCCAGTCGTTGTTGCCGGTGACGGCATCGTAACGGCTCAGGGTCCAGTTCCAGCGGAAACGCGTGTTGCTGTGGATGTTGAAGATCGTCCGCTCCATGGGATTCACGTAGGGGAGGGAAGGACTCGTCAGGGTACGGTAGCTCATGGTGTCGCCCGGCATATAGATGGTCCATCTCAGTCGTGGATCTCTGTTGACGCGGGGATTGGCCGGACTGTAGGTCGTGGACTGATCGATCCGATTGCCATTGCGGTCTTCATAACGATCTACCAGCGCCTGGGTGGGGAAGTGACTGCTTTGAGAGTTGGTCACCTGCCTCGGCACACCCAGGATCGGGCCCCAGTTCTGAGGATTCAGCTGGTCGGTCGGATAGGTCTGGTTGAACATGATCTCGCGATTGGTATTGGCCGTTTGACCGGCGAGCATGAACAGCGCGGGATAGCTGGGGTTCAGCCCGTACTGGTTTAGGTCGATGACCGCCTTGGTGGCCGTGGCCGCCGTGCGGAAATCCTTGATCAGCAGCGCGAGCTTTGCCTTCAATCCAAGTGCCACACCGCGATTAACGCGACCGTTGGCCAGGATCGGCTGCGCATTGGCAGCGGCAAAGGCGGCGGATGCCTCGTCGAGGTCCTTGTAGAGCTCGGCTACGATGGTGGCTACCGGCACCCGCTGTGCCTTCAGCACTTCATCCACGCCCGGTGCCTTCGGGTACCAGGGAACATCTCCGAACTGATACATCAGATTGAAATAGGCCCATGCACGCAGCACCAGCGCTTCTGCCCGGATCCGTCCGTAGGTGGCGGCCGGCACATTCGCTTTGCCGTTCTCCATCCCGGCGAGCTGCTGGTTGGCACGCTGCACCAGCCGGAAGGCCTGGCTCCAGCAGGTGTTGACGAGGGCATTGTTGACGAGGAAGGGACCGCCGTCGCCCATGGCCACAGCATCTTCCGCATTACCGCCCCGCTTGATCGCAAGATCCGTGCTGGCTTCTACCGCAAATAGTAAGGGAGTATTGTTCGGGAAAGCCCAGAAGGCCGCGGCGTACACGCCCGTCAGGCCCTGCTCCATCTCATCCTGGTTGGCCAGGAAGTTGGTCGCCGATGAAGCGTCCAGCGGTTTCCTGTCCAGGAACTTCTGACAGCCGGAACCGATCATCCAGGTGATCGCAAGTCCGGTGAATATGAGTTTTTTCATCTGTTTTCGCTTTGGGGATTAGAAATTGACGTTCAGGCCCGCCGTGATCGTCCGCATCACCGGATAGAATTCAGCATTCGCGTTGTTGATCTCGGGATCGAAACCATCCCAGGAAGGCGAGAAGGTGAGGAGGTTCTGTCCGCTCACGAAGGCACGGAGGGACTGGATGCCCAGCTTCTTCACAGCCTGCTGCGGCAGGGTGTAGCCCAGGTTCAGGTTCTTGATCCGGAAATAAGAGGCCGAACGGATCCACCAGCTGGAGGCCAGGAAGTTGTTCCCCCCAAAGCCGGAAGGCAGCAACCGCGGGAAGAGCGCACCGGTGTTGTTGGGTCTCCAGGCATTGGTCTGGTGCTGCAGCAGCGAAGCGATGAAATCACTGCTCGCGAAAGGAACGGCACCCGTTCCGCTCAGATAGTTATCACGCATCCCGACGCCCTGACCAAAAATGTTCAGGTCGAAATTTCCATAGGCGATGTTCAGATTGACGCTGTACTCATAGCGGGGGAAATCATTCCCCAGGAAGATGCGGTCCATGGCATCCACCTTGCCGTCAGGCTTTCCGTCAGGTCCGCTGATGTCGGCGTATTTCATGTCACCCGGCTTGGGACCCGTGGTGGGCGTGCTGCTCCAGGGAATGCCGAACTGCACAGGTGAGGCTTTGATGTCGTTCGAATCGGCAAAGAAACCCATGGCCTGGTACCCAAAATAGGAGCCGAGCGCATAACCGGGCGCCGTGCGGGCACTGCCACCATCGATGAAGGGCAATCCCTCGATCAGACCGGTCACCTTGTTCTGCACATCCGCCAGCATCACCGTACCATCGAAACTCCACTTGCCGACGCGCTTTTTATAGTTGACCGACACTTCCCATCCGCGGTTCTCCATGTTCCCCGCATTCACGAAGGGATTGGACAGTCCACCGGCAGATGCAGGCAGCACACGGGGCAGGATCATATCGCGCAGCGACTTGACATAATAATCAGCCGTCACGTTGAAACCGCCGGCCAGGCTCAGGTCGAGGCCCACGTTCCACTGACGGGAAGTCTCCCAGCCGATGTCCGGGTTCGGGAACTGCAGCACGGCCACACCCAGGTTGGTGGTGTTGTTGAAATAGGCACTCGTGCCGTTGGTCGGGTTGTTGTAATTCGATGTGCCGTAGAAGGCGTCGAAGGCATAGAAAGAGCTGAAATTCTGGTTGCCATTGCCTCCGATCGATCCGCGGAGCTTACCGAAGGTCACTACGCTGGAGAGCTCATCCCAGAAGCCTTCCTTGCTGAAGATCCAGCCGGCGGAAGCCGATCCGAAATTACCCCACTGACGGTCGCGGGCCTGAGAGAAACGGGAGGAGCCGTCGCGGCGTCCGTTCACTTCCAGCAGATACTTGTCTTTGTAGGCATAGTTCAACCGGCCGAAGAAGCCTGCCAGCGCGAGTTCCGATACGCCGGAGCTGTTGTCACGCGCGCCAGAGCCGAGGTTCAGGTAGGGTTGGTTCGGATTCACAAAGCCCTGGCGGGAGGCGCCAAAGAAATAATTCTGATAAAGCTCGCTCTGTGCACCGGCCATCACCTTGAAGGAATGATCCTCCTTCAGGCGGAAGCGGTAGGTTGCCTGAGCACTATAGGTCGTGTACAGGTCGTTGCGCCAGGATTCTGAGAGCGAAGTGCTGCCGGGCCATGCACCCACCCGGTCGTACGTGTTGGTAGCCAGGTTGGGGGCGTAGATGTCGGCGTTCTTGATGAAGCTCTTGGTATACGGATTGCGCTTCTCGCGTCCCCAGGCGGCTTCGATGTCGAGGCCTTCGATGGGGTTCATGTTCAGCGCCACACGGGTCAGGAGGGTGTTTCCCTGGGTAACAGAATTGCCCGTGGCCTCGGCCATGGCAATGGGATTTCGGTTGTTCGTTTGTGCAGCGGTGCCATACATGCCCGGTCCGAACTTGCCCGCACCCAGTGCCGGCAAACCGATGGCCTGACGGATGATGAATTCCGGAGAACCGGTCGACGGGTTCACCGTCTTGTTCTGGTTGTAGCCAATGGTACCGGTGAGGGTCATCCATTTATTGATCTTATACTCCGGGTTGAGGCGCAGGTCGTATTTCTCGAAGCTGTTGTTCGGGATCAGACCCTGCTGGTTCATGTAGGTCAGCGAAGTGAACAGGCTCAGCCGCTCGCCGCCTGAACTTAGCTGCACGTTGTGGTTCTGCAGCAGGCCACTGTTCGTCAGCACTTCCTTCACCCAATCGGTGTTGATCACGTCCATGTTATTGCCCGCTGGGGTGGCCACATACTTGTCGATCAACGTCTGCGGATAGACAATGGCGGCGGGATTGCCCGTCCGGTTCTGCTCCGCTTCGTTGCTGTAACGCATGTGGTCGACGGCGCTCACACGTTCCGGCAGTGCGGTGAACGACTGCTTCGACAGGAAGTTGTTGTAGGAGACCTTCATGCCGGGCTGAGCCGCACGCTTGGTCTTCACTACGATGACACCCGAAGAGGCACGGTTACCATAGATCGCCGTGGAGGCTGCATCCTTCAGGATCGTCACGCTTTCGATCACATTCGGATCGATCTGGTTCAAGGCATCCGGTCCGGATCCCGTCGGCATCAGCAGTCCGTCGATCACGATCAACGGGGTGGCATTTCCCTGGATGGAGCTTTCGCCGCGAACACGCAGGAAGGCGCCGTCAGCACCGGGTCTGCCCGACTGCTGCTGCACCGTCAGGCCGGGGGCGAGGCCCTGAAGTACCTGGCTGGTGCTGGTCACCTGACGTTTGGTGATGGTGGCGTTGGACAGCGTCACCAGCGCACCGGTGAGGTTTGCCTTACGCTGGGTGCCGTAACCGACAACTACGACCTCGCCGAGGTCTCCGGAAGTGGCCTCAAGGGCTACGTCCAGGGTTGGACCGGTAACAACAGCTTCCCGGGTCACAAAGCCGATGCCTGAGAAGACCAGCGTCTCTCCCTTCTTCGCCTGGATGGCATAGTTACCGCCCGGTGTGGTCGATGTGCCCTTCTGGCTCCCTTTCAGGGTCACGGTGACGCCCTCTGCGGGGTTGCCGCTGGACGCACTGATGACCCGCCCCTTGACGCCCGTTTCCTGGGCCGCCAGCGGTGCCAATGCCACCAGGCATAGCAGCCACATGAGCATGCATTGTTTCATATTGCTTGGGTTTTAGTGTACATATTTATTTACGGATGATCCGGCCCCGATGATCCACCGGGAACCGCCCGAACGGATCCGATAATGCGTTCAAGATCCTGGCAAAGGCCGCCCGTTCGATGTATGCTGCCGGGTCGTAGGTCCCCAGCCCGAGTGACGTCCATGCAGCCGCACGGCCCGCCGATCCGGGATCCTTGCCACCCAACGCTGCAGCCACAGCAAAGGCCTCCGCCGAACGCAACAGGCTATCGGATGTCGTGGGCATGGCCACACCATAAGTTTTCAGGCCATCTGTTACTTCGCTGACGCGTACCCGTTGGGTTGGATAGAACCAGGTACGGTTCGCCCATTGGAAAGGCTCTCCGACACCCTTCAGGATGCCCGTCGCCCCGACGGCTTGAATGTCTTGGAAGAACGGATGCTCCGGCTTGATATCGAAATACGGCATGAGATAGGCACGTGCATCGAGGAGTCCGCGCTGTACTTCACGCACCGGCACTGCCCGGGGTTGCCGCTTCATTTTGACCGACATTGCGGCCAGCATCCCTGCTGCCTGGCCGGTCAGTAATACCACGGGTTGCAGGCGTGTGGTACCATTGGCGACATTGCTCACACTGATGCATTTCTCCGCGGCGATCAGTCCGTCAACTTTTTCCGGGATCAAGGCTCCCAGGGGAATATTAAAGGAAGGAACGGGATAAAACCCCAGGTGCTGCGGCGCCTTCAGGTTTTCGCGGTGATGGTGGTCGACGGGATAGTCGCCTACGGCGATGCCTGTCCGGTATAGCGGATCTGCAATGCCAAACGGCGTGGCGATATGGTTCAGATCGATCCGGGCCAGCCCCCGCAACCGACGGCCTTCCCGGTGATAGGGCATCAACGGCAAACGATCCGCCGTCGGAAATTCGTCGTTCGCCAGCCCCAGATGCCGGAATCCCATCTCCGTCTGCAGGAAATAAATGAAACGCATCGTCTTGGCCCGGGCTTTCGCATGGGCTTCCGCGCGGCCGGTCTCATCCATTTCGACGGTGTTGATGTAAATATCATTGCCCTTGCCCGGCCAGTTGATCAGATATTTTCCGTTCGGGAGTTTCGCGTAGTCGAGCATCTGCTGCTTGCTGACATTGGTCGTCAGCTTCTCCGGTTTGCTGCAGAAATCCCGGCAGCAACCGTCGAACTCCATCGGATCGTATCCCGCAGGACGCACCAGCGTGCAGTCGGCATCCCGTCCGTAATCCTTCAGGATCGCGGCATAGGTCATATCCTGGATGATATCAGATGACTCAGGTACGTTGACCTTCTCCCCGGTGATCCGGGTCGCCACCATCCCCAGATCGTAGGCTGCGCCCGCTTTGGCGAACACATCCCCCAATTCGGTAGCGTCGATCACAACCCGGGCATTGATCCGCAACGTGCCACCACCGGCGATCTTTCGGAAGCTGGCACCGGCCACGCGGCCTCCTTTCATGATGGGGGTGACAAAAGTATATCCGTGTTTCACCGTGAGCAGGGGCGTAGCGGCCGCCATGGCCTGCAGGATGCTGTCGGCCACCCGGGGTTCGAAATGCGTATTGCTGACCCACCCTGTGGCGACCTTGTCCGGCCCTCCATATCTTTTATATACTGCCTGTCGGAATTCGCCCCAGATGCCGGAGGGCATATTGTGATTGCCGTCCGTGGCGGATACGGCCGCTGCCGAGAGCATGCCGCCCAGCCAGGGGCCCGGTTCGACGATGAGCGTCTGCACACCACTGCGGGCCGACTGTATCCCGGCGGCCGTACCTGCCGTGCCACCACCGATCACGAGCACATCCGTATTCAGGGAGGTTTGAGCCAACAAAACCTGTCCGATCAGCAGCGATTGGCAGGTGATGAGCAGCGATATGAAGATCCTTTTCATGTATATGGCCGTGGGGAGTATGTGATCAAGATTCCAGCGTTTTCCAGATCTGATAGAGCGACCGGGGGACGTGGAAGCAACCCTTCCATTTACCGCCTTTCAATGGTAACAACACCTCCCCGCGACGGTTGAGATACCCAAACCATTCCGGGTGCTCCGGATCCCGGAAATGCTTCCATGAATAATCGTGCAGGATGCGGAACCATTCTGCGCAACGTTCGTCGCCCGTGTACTTCCAGGCCTTGGCCATCGCCACCAGGGCTTCGACATGCACCCACCAAAGTTTTTGATCCCATTCAAGTTGCTGGGGCGGATGACCCTTGATGTCCAGGAAATAGAGGATACCGCCGTATTCGGGATCCCAGCCCTTCTCCAGGGTGCGGAGCATGACATCCCGTGCCCGGTCGATCAGGCCATCATCTCCTATGCGTTTCGCCAGGTCCATGATGAACCACATCGCCTCCAGGGTATGTCCCGGATTCAGGAGCCGGCCTTCGAAACTGTCAACAAAGGATCCATCCGGTGCCACGTTCTCCAGTACCAGTCCGCTGTCGGGCTGCAGGAAAATATCCATGACCTCATGGATGACCCCCGGGATCATCGCATCCACCCGATCTTTCCCCAGGATGCCTTCCATCTCCAGGGCGAGATTGCAAAGGATCATCGGCAGGCTGAAATTGCGCAGCGGCCGCGTGCCGGGATATGCCTTATTATATGTACCCTTCCAGTTCGACTGCCGGGCAAGTATGTTTTCGAAAGTGTCGAGGGCGATCTGCCGGTATCGGTCTTCCGGTACGATGCGGTACAGGGCGGCAAAGGCCATGCAGGCGAAACAATCGCTGAAGATATTGTAGGGTTGCACCAATGGCCTGCCATCCTCCGTGAGCGAAAAATACCAGTTACCATCGGCATCCCGGCCGTATTTCTCCAGGAAATCTGCCCCAAGCAGCGCCATCTCCCTCCATTCCGGACGCGGTTCCACCTGTGCGTACATATAACTGAAACACCAGACCTCCCGGCCCTGCAGCCAGATGAACTTGTCGGTATCGAAGACCTTTCCGTCCCGCCCAAGGCAGGTATAATAACCGCCATGGGCCCTGTCCGGACTGTGTTGCAGCCAGAAGGGCAGGATGGAGTTCGTCAATTCATCGCGGTATAGTCCCGCCAGATTTTCGATCTTTTCCTGTGTATTTGAGGCGACCATTGGGCAATCGTTATCAATAGATTATACAAAATTTGCAAAAGGAAAGTTTGAAATTATTTAATTTATCCAAACAGGCCAAACTTATTAAAAATATTTATTAATAATCCTCCATTGGGATTTTGACCGGATCTCATCGCTTCTTTTCTTTAGTTTTGAACACTGCTTTTTTGCGCACTGATCACACATGACCGCACCGCAACCGAACTATCTGATTTTCAGCAACGAAGGGGTTTCCGGGGTCGCCTGGAAGAACCGGGCCCTGAAACGATCGGTGATCGCTTATCTGGACGTATCGGACAGCTGCACGGTGATGGACATCTCCCGGGAACTCAACATCAGTGTCCCGAAGGCAGCCAGCCTGGTCAGTGAACTGGTGCAGGATAACCTCATCCGCGACTACGGCAAGATCGATTCTACAGGCGGGCGTAAGGCGAATGTCTATGGCCTGGTGAATGACGCCTGTTATTTTATCGGGGTCGACGTCAAGAAGTATTATGTCAATATCGGGCTGCTCGATTTCAAGAAACACCTGCTGAGCATCCGGGAGAATGTGCCGTTCCAGCTCGAAAACACCCCCGGCTCCCTGCGTGCGCTGACTGATATCATCCGGCGCTTCATCTCGGACTTCAGTGAGCTGGAGTCCCGCATCCTGGGCGTAGGTATCAACCTCTCAGGTCGTGTCAACCATGTAACGGGCTATAGTTACAGTTTCTTTCATTTCCAGGAGGAACCCCTCAGCCGGATCATCCAGCAGGAGATCGGCATACCTACCTTCCTGGAAAATGACTCCCGTTCAATGGCTTATGGCGAATTCATGAACGGTGTTGTGAAGAATGAACGCAACGTACTCTTCATAAATATCGACTTTGGCCTGGGTATGGGCATCCTGATCGACGGCAACCTATACTACGGGAAGTCAGGATTCAGCGGAGAGCTCGGACATATCCCCTTCTTTCAGAACGAAAAGATCTGCCACTGCGGGAAACGAGGCTGTCTGGAGACAGAGACATCGGGGATCGCCCTACTGGAAGAGATCAAAGAGCGGATACGTGGGGGATCTTCCTCCATCCTGGGCCAAAAGAACCGGGATGTGGATCGCATTCGCCTGGAGGATGTCATTGAAGCAGCCCGCAAGCAGGATACCCTGGTGATCGAAGTGCTCGCGGAATTGGGGGATAAACTCGGCAAGGCCATCGCCATCCTGATCAATATCTTCAACCCGGAACTCGTCGTCCTGGGCGGCAAGGTCTCGGAAACCGGTGAACATATCCGACTGCCGATCCGCAGTGCACTGAATAAATACACGCTCGGTCTGGTCAATAATGATACCCAGCTGAAGCTGTCTCGCCTCGGAGAACGGGCCGGAGTGATGGGGGCATGTCTGATCGCCCGGGGAAAGGTCCTGTCTGCCGCGCATTGACACCCGTCAGGTTTCAATATTTCAGGCTTCAACCATCGATGCTGGTGACGGATTGGTTACCTTGCGACAGATGAAGATCTATCTCAAACTGGTGCTGGTCGCCCTGTTCTGGGGCGGCACGTTCATCGCCACCCGAACAGCCTCGGCGGTATTCGAGCCCTTTACGGGCGCGGCCATTCGCTATATCATGGCCACGATGGTATTATTGCCGCTGGCGCTTCGGTCCGATCCGGATTTCTGGCGACGCGGCATGAAGCAGTTCTTCCCCCTGGCCCTGCTCGGGTTTTCCGGGGTGTTTGCCTATAATTATTTTTTCTTCAAGGGACTGCGGATGGTGGAGACCAGCCATGCCGCGCTGATCGTGGCATTGAACCCCATCATGGTGATGCTCTTTTCGGCCTGGCGTTACGGGGAAAAGATCCGTGGGTTTCGCCTGGCGGGCATGCTGCTCGCGCTGACCGGGGTGCTGTTTGTGATCTCAAGAGGTCGGCCCGCTTCCATCTTGACGGCGTTTGAATGGGGGGATTTTTTCATGCTGGGTTGTCCCATCACCTGGGCGGCCTATACGATCGCCGGACGAAATGTCCTGAAGACCATCACACCACTGCAGGCCACGGCCTGGGCTTCACTCCTCGGTGGCAGCATGCTGTCCATCGCCGCCCTCTTCGAGCCTCATCCCGTCACGGTGCCCCTGAATGTGTGGATCTCGCTGGCCTACCTCGGGCTGGTCGGAACGGTTCTGGCCTTCATTTGGTATTACGAGGGCGTCATCGCCCTGGGGATCACCCGCACTGCCATCTTCAACAATCTTGTTCCCGTCTTCGCTTTGCTGCTCTCCGTAACGGTGTTACAAGAGTCCGTACCTGTGTATACATGGATCGGGGCTACGCTGGTAGTGGCAGGGGTCGTCCTCACCAACAGACGTCGTGTATAGATCTCAAAAAAATACGAACGACTTCTTATACTTATTTTTATTTTTATTGACGGCCGGGATATACTTTCAAAGCGGCTTCCAGGCAGTCCATGGCGCGTGAGATGGACGGCAGATTCAGTACGTAGGCCAGCCTGACTTCGTTCTTTCCGAGTCCGGGTGTGGCATAGAAGCCGGTAGCCGGCGCCAGCATGACCGTTTCACCTTCATGGCTGAAGGATTCCAACAGCCACTGGCAGAAGACATCGCTGTCATCG
>CAJBZC010000427.1 GCA_903959965.1 uncultured bacterium | reverse complement strand
GCCGGTATTCCGATCATTCAAAATACCCGGGGCTGGATCAGGGAACTGGTGGATCGAAGCGGCTGCGGCATCAACGTAGCACCTAAAGACCCCAAAAGCATGGCCGCTGCGATCCATGAAATGTGCAACATAGAACCGGGCGACTGGCAACGCATGTCCGACGCGGCATCCGGACTGGCAGCGCATGATTTCAACCGAACGCGACTGGCAGATCTATACCTTCAAAGGATGAGAAGCATTCTGTGATTCCTTAAGATCACCCTTACTTTTCTTTGCGGAAAGACCATCTGATCTGCCTTACTTCCTGTTCAAACAGTTTCCTTGCTCACTACACAGGCCGTATCCTGATGATCCGACCCGGTCCCTCCACCGACACATACATCGACCCATCGGGTCCCTGGATCACATGCCGGACACGCCCCGACACACCCGGTACCACTTCCGCCGAAACAACCCTCGCCCCATCAAGCTTACATATGTAAAGTTTCTGAGAGGCCAGTCCACCCACCATCAGGCTTCCCTTCCAATCCTTGAAGGCATCAGCCGTGATGAAGGCCGCACCGCATACCCCGATCGATGGCGTCCAGGTATGGATCGGAGGAACGATCCCGCTGGCGGTATGATTTTGAGAGATGCTGGTGCCATCGTAGTTGACACCGATGGAATACTGCGGCCATCCATAATGGCCACCCTTGCTAATGATGTTTATTTCATCACCACCTTTCGGGCCGTGTTCATTTTCCCAGATCTCTCCGGTGGATGGATGGATCGCCAGTCCCTGTGGATTACGGATACCATAGGCATAAGCAGTCCCGGGAGCGGACTGCCCGGGGAGTATTGGATTATCTGCAGGAATACCGCCGGCATCGGTCATCCGGTGGATCTTTCCCCAGCGGGATATCACATCAGATGCATTCCGGTTCGAAGCGGAAGGCCCGCCATAGCTGCCCGTTCCGCCTTCGCCGACACTCAGCCAAAGCAGACCGGCACGATCGAAGAGGATACGCGACCCGTAATGACCGTTCCAGGTATTCCCGCTTCCGGTCGAAAAGATCGTCTCGATCTGCTGCGCCGCATTCCCCTGAATTTTGAACCGCATCAGGCGCAACTCTCCGCTGTTTCCGGTGCCTGTCGCTGCATATGAAGCATAGATCCATCCGTTCGACGCATAAGCAGGGTGCACCCTGATGTCTAACAGCCCTCCCTGGCCGGATGCCCGAACCGCGGGCAGCCCCGTGATCTCAGTTGCCGTCCCATTGGCATATCGATATAGTTTACCCCGCTTCTCTCCAAACAAGAGATCCCCGTTGGGCAGGAAATCCATCCCCCAGATGATCTCATACCCCGACAAGAGCGTGGTGGTCTCCAGGGTCGGCGGACCCGCCGGCGTTGGAACGACCGGAGCAACCGGTTCCGCCTTCTTCCCGCAACCCAGGACGATCACGAGCATGATGGCCGACAGATGTAATATCGATCTCACCCGAAACCGGGTTACAGATACAAATGGCATAAAAAATCATTGATGTGTGTGGATCAGTGTCGACATAAAGTTCGGCATGCAGCACTTAGCCGACAAATCAAGGTTTTGTATCCTGATTCCCTTGATTTGTTTGGCTGGAGGATACCGACAATCTGGAATTTCGGCAAACAAATAATACCATGAACAAGACGATCTTCATCACAGGCTGCAGCAGCGGCATCGGCCGGAAAACTGTTAAACTATTTCAATCGAAAGGATGGAACGTGGTGGCCACCATGCGAAATCCAAACCAGGAAACGGAACTGAATACACTCGATCAGGTGCTGGTCACCAAACTCGATGTGCTTGATCCGGAAAGTATCAGAACATCCGTCGATGCGGCGCTGGACAGGTTCGGCAGCATCGACGTACTCGTCAACAACGCAGGATATGGTGCCTACGGGCCATTGGAATCCTTCTCTTCCGAGAAGATCCGCCGGCAGTTCGATACCAACGTCATTGGACTGATCGACGTGACCAAGGCCCTTCTCCCACATTTTCGGGCACATGGAAAAGGCATCATCATCAATATATCATCCGTGGGCGGAAAGATGACCTTCCCGCTGGGTGCCCTTTATCATGGGACGAAATTCGCGGTGGAGGGCATCTCTGAAGCCCTGAGTTATGAAGTGGATGCCTTCGGCGGCACCGTCAAGATCATCGAACCCGGCATGATCGCCACAGATTTTGCAGGACGCTCCTTCGATTTCAGCAATGATGCAAACATGACGGAATATCAACCCGTCGTGAGCGCCCTGTTCCAGATGTTGCCTGCCATGGCCCAGAACGCTTCACCGGCGGGCATCGTAGCCGATGTCATCTACCAGGCTTCCACCGATGGCACCAAACAACTCAGATATACGGCCGGTCAGGATGCAGAAGTCCTGATGGATAATCGCCGTAAGTTTGATGATCAAAGCTTCATGGGCGCCATTCGCGCACAATTCGGCCTTCAGGGCTGAGAGATGACAGCCGTTGCAAATACCATGTATCAACCATTCAGTCGATATCGAATATGAATGACATCATCCATCTGAAGACCATCTCCGATCTCTGTCGATTCCTGAACATCGGTCCCGCAAACCATCCGCTCATCGCGGTGCTCGACCTTTGCAAACTGATCGACCAGTATCCGGGAGAAGTGCGGATCCGGACGGATTTCTACTCGATCATGTTCAAGAACTACTGCCGGAATCACATGCGATACGGACGAAAGACCCTGGATTTTCAGGACGGGAACCTCGTCTGTATCGCACCCGGACAGGTCATCACCATTGATAACGACATTGAGCTGCGTGAAGACATGCTCGGATGGGGCGTGTGCTTTCATCCCGACCTGATTCGTGGCACCTCCCTCGGGGCTGTCATTCGGGATCATACTTATTTCGGATATGATACGGCAGAGGCTTTACACCTGTCCGATAAGGAAAAATCAACCCTGCTCGAGATCGTAGTGAAACTGCGCAATGAATTGAATGAAAGCATCGATGATTTCAGCCGGCGCATCATCCTCTCACACCTCGAACTGTTGTTGAATTACACGCTGCGATGCTATGGTCGGCAATTCATCACCCGCAGCCCCTCGCATCGGGATGTTCTCCACCGCGTGGAATCCATCCTGATCGAACACATAAAAAATGGATCTAAGCGGCATAACGACCTGCCCACGGTCAGATCACTCGCGGAACAAGTGAATCTGTCACCCGGATATCTCAGCGATCTGCTTAAAAAGGAAACTGGCCTCAGCGCACAGGATCACATCCACCGGATGATCATCGAAGAAGCAAAGGATCAATTAAAACAGACGGAACGATCCGTCAGCGAAGTGGCATTTTCGCTGGGGTTTGAATACCCGCAGTATTTCAGTCGCTTGTTCAAACAAAAAACCGGGTTGAGCCCGGTGGAATACCGGAAAGGGGAATAAATTAAAGGCATATCAGCCAATAGATAATTCAATTTTCTTTCCAAGACCGATCTCAATCAATCTAAACAGGGTAGATAATTGAATGTCGGTTTTACCGTTTTCTATTCGGGAAATGAAACTCTTCTTTGCACCAATTTTTTCAGCCAATTGTTCCTGGGTAAGATTCGCATTTTTTCTTTGTTCACGGATCAGCTCTCCGATCATGAAATTCTTTGCGCGAATTTCAAACTCCAATCTTCCCTCTGAACCTACAGGACCATAACGTTTGTCCAAATGGTCTTCGAAGGTTGTTACTACTTTATCCAATGTTTTTTTCATGACTTCTCTTGTTTATCTGTGAAATATTCACGCATGATCAACAACGCTTTTTCAATTTCACCTTTGAGTGCCTTTTGAGACTTCTTTTGATATCCATTCAACAGTATGACAATTCTTCCCTCGTCGAAACAACAAAAGATCCTGTAGATGTTCCCGCCATATTCGACCCTGACTTCATATAAACCCTTGGTACCTTCGACGTGTTTGAGAAATTTTTGGGGAATCTGCTCGATATGTCTGATTAAATACAAAACATAGTCGATCTTTTCTTTAACCTTTTCAGGTTGATCATCATAAAAATCAAAGAAATACCGCTTGAAAAAGATCAAACTTCGAATGGATTCCATGGATCAGATCTGGAATGCAAAGTTAACTAATAGTGGAACATTTTACAAATTCGGATGACCAGTCCACTGGTAAGCTTTTTGGCTCAATTCGGCCTACCAACCAATAGACCCTGCTCAAACACACTGCCCACGAACAGTCTTCCACCCGCCGGCACCGCCACCGTCGATCCGGAATACAACACCCCGTCGTTCAGATATACCTCCTCAACATCATAGCCGCCGGATGCCTGCGGCCGCAGACGCAACACCTGCGAAGGCGACCGCTTCGCGGGATCTGCCGCATGCGCCACGAACTTCAACAGCTGCGGATGACAGCCGATCCAGAGATCCCCGGCAGCATCAACTTCAATATTGTCGACGCCTGTGGCCAGTTCCATTTCGTTTTCCATTTGAAGACTCCCATCCAACGAATCAATGCGATAGGTGATGAGCTTTCGGCCCGTCGTCGCCGCCACATACAACCGACGCCCGTCCACCGAACGGTTGACACCATTCGCATAGGCAATGCCCGATGCCACCGTCCTGAACGCCTGACCATCGTAATAATTCACATAGGAGATCGCCCGCTGCAGATAATCCTCCACCGTGCGTGACAACCCCGGGTTCGGATAGAAGTGATCATTGCTGACATAAAAACGCCGCTCACCTACGGCTACCACATCATTCGGACTCGTCATCAATTCCGGATCGGTGATGCGCTCCAGATGCACCAGGCTGTCGTT
>CAJBZC010000426.1 GCA_903959965.1 uncultured bacterium | reverse complement strand
TGATTACCTGACGATGGGCATGCAGCTGCTTTACGACCAGGCCGGCACCGTTGCGCTCACCACTTCACAGTTTCTTCCAGCCGTGAACTTTCACAAGTCACTCAGTTACCAGCGGAACACCTATCTGTCCGTCGGCATGATGGGCGGACTCGTCAGCCGAAGACTGGACAGGTCCAAAGTCACCACAAACAGTCAGTTTGACGGTTTCAACTACAACGGCTCCCTGCCTGATGGCGAAAACTTCAACTCAGGCTATAACTTCTTTGACGCTTCCGTAGGTATGAGTCTTTATTCCACCCTCGGTGAAGATGAACAACACCAGTTCTTCGTCGGAGGGGGGCTCCACCATTTTACCAAACCGGTTAACGCCTTCTATAGAAATATCAGACACCTCCCTAAATGGGTGCTGTCTGCCGGGTTCAAAATGAATATAGGACCCGTTTCATACCTAACCGTCCAGCACGATGCGATGATACAAACGCCTTACCGGCAACAACTCTCGGGTGCCATGTACACCCATCTGCTCAACTCGGAAGAAGCACAAGGACAAACCATCTCCCTGGGCAGCATGGTCCGATGGGGAGATGCCATCATCCCAACCCTGAAACTTGATCTCACACCCCTCAGCATCGGATTCAGTTACGACGTGACCGTCGGAAGGCTGGCTTCCATTGCCCGCGGAAAAGGAGGGTTCGAAGTATCCGTCTCCTACAGGAACTTCCGGAATGACGATCGATCCGCCCGCAATGCCGTCCGATGTCCGGGTGGATTCTGATCCCGTCACATTATTTTACCATTATCGCAAACCTCACGACCTTTCGGGTGTTAACTTGCGGAACAATCATTGAAAACGCATACCATGAAGATCGAAATCGGCTCCGCCGCCCCGGATTTTACGCTGTATGACAGCGAAAAGAACAAAGTCACCCTCAGTGACCTTAAAGGACAGTCCGTCCTCCTGCTTTTCTTCCCCCAGGCCTTCACCGGTGTCTGCACCACGGAACTCTGCTCCGTACGCGACAACATGAACCGTTACAGCCAGCTTAATGCCAAGGTGCTCGGCATCTCTGTCGACTCCATCTTCACCCTGGCACGTTTCAAGGAAGACCAGCAGTACAACTTCTCCCTGCTCTCCGATTTCAACAAGGAAGTCAGTACCTCCTACGGTGCCATCTATGACACCTTCGTGTTCGATATGAAAGGCGTGTCCCGCCGTTCCGCCTTTGTGATCGACAAAGAAGGCGTCGTACAGTACGCCGAAGTGCTCGAAAGCGCCGGAGACCTGCCCAACTTCGAAGCCATCCAGCAGACCCTGCAGGCCATCGCCTGAGGCAGTTACCATATTTAGGTTGTAAGAGGCCGGTCATGCACCGGCCTCTTTTTTATTTCATCAATTGGATCCCTGTCTCTCTTTGTGTGTTCTCTACAAATTGGCTACATTTGAATCAAATGTATCGTTCAGTCGTCATCGGCCTTATCCTCCTGACCCTTGGGAAATACTCCTTCGGGCAGTCGGAACCCGCGCGCGCAGTTGCCAACGGTCAGGTGCCCCGGCAAATACGGTGCTATCCCAACCCCGCCACCACGGCGATCTTCTTCGAACTCAAAGCCAGGAATCCTCAGGAAAATGCGCAACTCAGGATATATAATTTCCTGGGAAAGAAGGTATTGGACATTCCACGGATGAATACAAACATCCGCGTAGATGTCAACAATCTGAACCGGGGGATCTATATCTACCAACTGACCGACATGCACGGGCGCGTCGTGGAATCCGGAAAATTCCACGTCGAAAAACCCTGATGCCTCTGCCACCGATTACTCTACCTGTACGATCAGGAATTTCAGATAATTCGTATTCTCCAATCCCCGTATGATCGGATGATCGGCCGATTGAGCCCGGAATTCAACCTGACGGATGCGTCGGCGGGCATCCTTCGCCGCCATGTCGATGATATCAAGAAATAATCCCGGCTGCACCAGATTGGTACAGGATGAGGTGACCAGAAATCCACCGGGTTTCACCAGTTTCATACCGCGGAGATTGATCTCCTTGTAACCGGTGATCGCCTTCTCCACATTGTCACGCGTCTTGGCGAAAGATGGCGGATCCAGCATTACGACATCCCAGCGCCGGTCTTCCTTACTCCATTGCTTCAACGCATCAAAAGCATTGATCTCACGAAAAGTACAGATATCCTGCAAACCATTGATCGCTGCATTTTCCGTAGCCTGCTGTACCGCTGTGGCGGATATGTCCAGCCCGAGGACGGAGCGCGCGCCATAATGCGCCGCATGGATCTCAAAAGTGCCCGTGTAACAGAAGGCGCCCAGCACATCCGCATCTTTTACGATATGCCTGATTGCCCGACGATTGTCCTGCTGATCCAGAAAATATCCGGTCTTCTGCCCCTTGTCGACATCCACGTTGAACTGCAACCCGTTTTCCATGATCCGGATCTTCGGATCGAACGGCTCCATTAAAAATCCCTTTTGCTGCGCCAGCCCTTCCAACTCCCTGACGGGCACATCGTTGCGCTCATAGATGCCCTTGGGCTTGAAGATATCCTGCAACGCCGCCACGATCTCCGGTTTCCAACGGTCGATCCCCAGCGCCAGCGTCTGGATCACGAAATAATCGTTGAATTTGTCGATGATCAGCTGCGGCATGTCATCCGCCTCACCGAAGATCAGCCGGCAGTTCTCCACATATCCGAGCCGCTGACGGTAATCCCAGGCCTTTTTGATCCTCCGGTGAAAAAAGACGGCATCGATCACTTCATCCCGCTGACGGGTCAAGAGCCTCACCGTAATGGTCGATCTCGGATTTACATATCCCCGTCCAACGAATTTTCCCTCAGACGTGAATACATCAGCGATATCCCCACCCTCCAGCTGATCGTCCATCATGTCGATCTCGTTGGAAAATATCCACGGATGCCCGTTCAATACCCGATGCCCGATCTTTTTGCGAAGGATCACTTTCAACATGCCGCAAAGGTAAGGGAATGACCGGATGGCACAGGTTTGACGACGGATACAGGAATGGCAGTTAATTTTGTCAGAATCGGACAATTTGACTTATCACACCGTCTTGGCAAGACATTTGAACAGCATCTCGCGTTAACATCAGTATCATATGGAAGAGAAAGATTTGCAACAGGATATGCCGAAAGAAAACACTTCCGGACAGGAAGATCTGGGGATCAATACGGATGAAAATATGTCAGGCACCTTGAACGTTGAGGAGAAAGTGGGCGAGGAATCTGAGCTTGAAAAGCTGCGTGAAGCCGTTCGGGAAAAAGAGGATAAGTACCTTCGACTCTATGCGGAATTCGACAACTTCCGGAGAAGGAATGCCAAGGAACGCATCGAGCTGATACAGACCGCGGGAAAGGAAGTGATCGTATCATTGCTGGAAGTGATGGACGACTGCGATCGTGCCGAGAAGGTGATGAATAAGAGTGAAGATATTGTAGCCGTGCGCGAAGGTGTTCAGCTGGTCTTCAATAAATTCCGCCGGACCATGCTGTCCAAGGGACTGAAAGAAATGGAATGCGTGGGTGCCGAATTCAATGCAGACATTCACGAAGCCATCACCGAAGTTCCGGCTGGCCCTGATATGGCCGGTAAAGTGATCGACCAGGTTGAAAAAGGATATTATCTGAACGACAAGATCATTCGCTTTGCAAAAGTGGTTGTTGGCCAGCAAGCTTGAACCGGGGATAGATCATCTCCAGAGATAAATTAAAATGGCAAAAAGAGACTATTACGAGGTATTGGGCGTCTCCAAATCGGCCAGTGCCGATGAGATCAAAAAGGCCTACCGCAAGGTGGCCATGCAATTCCACCCCGACAGGAACCCCGGCGACAAGTCTGCAGAAGAAAAATTCAAGGAAGCGGCCGAAGCCTACGAGATCCTGAGTGATCAGGAGAAGCGGGCGCAGTATGACCGATTCGGGCATGCCGGCATGAGCGGCGGAGGCGGATTCCGCGGTCAGGGCGGTGGCGGCATGAACATGGATGACATCTTCAGCCAGTTCGGAGATATCTTCGGAGATGATCTTTTCGGAAGTTTCTTCGGCGGCGGTGGCGGTGGCGGAAGAGCCACGCGCGGAGGACGTGGACGCGGAACCCGTGGCAGTAACCTGCGCATCAAGCTGAAGCTCAACTTCGAAGAGATCGCCAAAGGAGTATCCAAGACCATCAAGGTAAAAAAATACGTATCCTGCCAGACCTGCCACGGAAGCGGCGCCAAGGATAAGGGCTCCGTGCAGAACTGCTCCACCTGCCAGGGCAGCGGCCAGGTCCGCAAAGTCACCAATACTTTCCTGGGACAGATGCAGACCGTCACTACCTGCCCAACCTGCAACGGTGAAGGCAGCGTTGTCACCAGCAAATGTACCGGCTGCAAGGGCGAAGGCAGAACCTATGCAGAAGAAACCGTTTCACTCGACATACCCGCCGGAGTCCAGGAAGGCATGCAACTCAGCCTGAGCGGAAAAGGCAACGCCGGCGAACGGGGTGGCCCTCCAGGCGACCTTATCGTACTCATCGAAGAGGAAGCCAACAACCAGTTGCAGCGAGACGGGCACAATGTAGTGTACGACC
>CAJBZC010000425.1 GCA_903959965.1 uncultured bacterium | reverse complement strand
TACCCAGTACGATTTCCAGTAACGAAAGGGTGATGAGGCTCACAACAGCATCATAGGTCAACAGATATTCCATATTAAATTTTGAGTTTTTTGAAGCAGTATCTCGGTATCTGCAGCACTTTTAACAGTTATTCTGTAGCAACCCCCGGCAGATCTTGGAGGCAGCAGATGGGCCTTCATAGACGAATCCTGTCCAGAGCTGTACCAGGGAAGCACCTGATTCCATTTTCTCCCGCGCGTCTGCTGCCGTGAAGATACCACCGCTGGCGATGACCGGGATCTGTCCGCCGGACAGCGCCACAATTCGTTTCAGGATATCAGTAGAAGCCACGCGCAGCGGAGCTCCGCTCAATCCTCCTGCACCAATGGAAGTGGCTAGGCTGGTCGACGCCGCCGAAAGTCCCGCTCTGGATATCGTTGTGTTCGTCGCCACCAGTCCATCCAGCTTCACTTCCCCGGCCAGGGCCACAATATCTTCCAGCTGTCCTTCGGTGAGGTCAGGAGCAATCTTCAGCAACAGGGGCTTTCTTTGGGGAATGCCTGCGTTGATATTCTGAAGGTTCGACAGGATCTTCGACAACGCGTCCTTTTCTTGAAGCTCCCGAAGTCCGGGTGTATTCGGAGAACTTACATTCACTACGAAATAATCGGCCAGTTCATGCAGCCGCCGGAAGCAAATGTCGTAATCTCTCCAGGCGTCCTCGTTCGGAGTCGATTTGTTCTTTCCAATGTTGCCGCCGATGATCATGTCAGACGCGTTCTTATCCTTCCAGGTTGCAAGCCTGCGTGCAGCGGCCTCAACACCTTCATTATTGAATCCCATCCGGTTGATCAAGGCACGATCGGCCGGAAGGCGGAATAGTCGGGGTTTTTCATTGCCATCCTGCGCGCGGGGCGTGATCGTTCCGATCTCCACAAATCCGAATCCCAGTACAGAGAGCTCTTTCAGATATCGTGCATTTTTATCGAAACCTGCACCCAGTCCCACGGGATTGGGGAATTTGAGGCCGAATACAGTGCGCTCCAGTTTCTGATCCCGCACCGAAAAAAGGTTTGACATGGCTGAGGACACCAGTGGTGTACGCACCGCCATCCCCAGGGCACTCATGGCCCAATGATGCACGTTTTCCGCATCGAATTTGAACAGCGCGGATCGCAGAAGTTTGTACATGATGCCGCAAAGATATGGAGCAACGGGCTTGGCTTTTATCGCGATTGTAAAAGTCTGCACCCGCTCAAATAAAATGGTTGTTGATGCAACTACTTCGATCTTATTTGGTTAATTTTATTGTACGGTTAAAAACATCATCTTATGCAGGACGCTTACATAGTTGCCGGCTATCGCACGGCGGTCACGAAGTCGAAAAAGGGTGGGTTCAGGTTCACCAGGCCAGACGATCTGGCGATCGAGGTCATCCGTGGACTGATGGCATCGGTTCCGCAGCTGGATGCGACGCGGGTGGATGATGTGATCGTGGGCAATGCTGTTCCGGAAGCGGAACAGGGGTTGCAGGTGGGGCGCATCATTGCCGCCCGGGCCATAGGTATGCACGCACCGGGCATCACCATCAATCGTTATTGCGCTTCCGGTCTGGAAGCTATTGCGATGGCCACGGCCAAGATCCGCTCGGGCATGGCTGAATGCATCGTGGCGGGGGGCACTGAGAGCATGACCATGGTGCCCTCTGCAGGATGGAAGACCGTGCCGGCTTATTCCATCGCCAGCGATGAGCCCGACTATTATTTGAACATGGGCCTGACGGCAGAGGCCGTTGCTAAAGAATATCAGGTATCCCGGGAAGATCAGGATCAATTTTCATGGCAGTCGCACATGAAGGCCCTGAAAGCCATAGAGGCCGGGCATTTCAAACCGGGTATCCTGCCCGTCACGGTGGACGAGGTGTACCTGGACGAGCGATCGAAGCGTCAGAAACGCAGTTTTGTCGTGGATACCGATGAAGGCGTACGCCGTGAAACCACGCCGGAGGCCCTCGCTAAACTCAAGCCGGCCTTTGCCCAAGGGGGAACCGTTACGGCAGGTAACGCATCGCAAACCAGTGATGGTGCGGCTTTCGTCATCGTCATGTCGGAGCGGATGGTGAATGAACTCAGATTGAAACCGATGGGCCGTCTCGTTACGGCCGTTTCCGCAGGGGTGCATCCGAGGGTCATGGGCATCGGTCCAGTGGAGGCTGTTCCGAAGGCCCTGAAACAAACCGGCATGCAGCTGGGAGATATCGACCTGATCGAACTCAACGAGGCCTTTGCCGCCCAGGCACTGGCCGTTATCCGAACGCTGGGCATGGATCCTGAAAAGGTGAACATCAATGGGGGAGCCATCGCACTGGGTCATCCGCTGGGTTGTACCGGCTGTAAACTGACCGTTCAGATCCTGCATGATCTCGACAGATTGCAAAAGCGCTATGGCCTGGTAACCGCCTGTGTGGGCGGGGGACAGGGCATCGCCGGGATCATCGAACGGTTCCATTAAGAGACCTGCGGCTTCCCTCTTGTATGAACGGTGGGGATTTGGTATATTTATTGCAGTTTGACAACTGAGACCGGACGTGCGGCAGGTTATCGATGGAGAGACCGGTGAGGAAAAATGATTTCTCTTATGGACAGAAGAACATTCCTGGCGCCAGGCCGGAAAGTCCAGTCGGCTTCCGCTTCCCAAACATCCGGACTTCAGTGGGCCTCCGGACTCCAGCCTTACACGGGCCCATGGACCAATGATGAGGTCTGCCATCTGTTGAAGCGGGTGATGTTCGGTGCGAGTCACGACGACATCGCCTATTTCCTTTCCAAGACACCATCAGCTGCGGTGGATGAAATGCTGAACCCGACGGCTCCCATGCCGGATCCCCCACTGAAAAACTATGCGAATACCAATACACCGACCACCGATCTTGATCTGACGGTTCCGGCCGGTCAGACCTGGGTCAATACCCGCACCGCGGACGGTACCGTGGAAGGGAACCGCCGAAACTCCCTGCGCAACTGGTGGATGGGCGTCATCCTGAATCAGGATCGAAGCCTGCGGGAGAAAATGACCTTGTTCTGGCATAACCATTTTGCAAACGAAGTCAACGACGTCGGGAATTCCATTTACATGTACAAGCATGTAAAACTGATGCGCGACAATGCCCTTGGTAATGTAAAAACACTTGTCCGAGCCATGAGCGTAGATCCGGCGATGCTGGTATATCTCAATGGTCAGCTCAATACAAAGACGGCACCGGACGAGAACTACAGCCGGGAATTGCAGGAGCTCTTCACGCTGGGTAAGGAGAATAATCCGAACTACACCGAGGAAGATGTGAAATTGGCAGCAAAGGTTTTGACGGGCTGGCGCAACGACTCCACAAAGAATGTTTCCTATTTCGATAGTACCCGTCATGATACGACTGATAAGACCTTCAGTTCCTTCTATGGTAATCGGGTCATTAAGGGGCGAACGGGAGCGACCGCCGGCGATCTTGAACTCGACGAACTGATCGACATGATCTTTTCAAAGACGGTCGAGGTTTCCAGGTATATCGTCACCCGGCTCTACCGCTGGTTTGTGTACTATGAGATCGATGCCCAGACGCAGGCGAATGTGATCGATCCGCTGGCGCAGTTGCTGGTATCCTCGAACTGGGAAATAAAGCCCGTGCTGGCCAGGCTTTTCAAGAGTCGTCACTTCTTTGATCCCCTCGCCCATGGCTGTCAGATAAAGAGTCCGATCGATATGGTGGCCAGTCTCTGGAGAGAGTTTGGCGTCGGACTGCCGGCCGGAACGGATTACGGTGCCCTGTACGTTCACTGGAACTATGTCCGGAACTGGGCGTTCCAGATGCAGCAGGGCCTGGCAGACCCACCAGATGTGTCAGGTTGGAAGGCCTACTATCAGACCCCGAATTTCTACGGTATCTGGCTGAATTCAGATACTTATCCCAAGCGCATACAGTTTTCTGACATCATGGTCGGTAACGGATATACCGCCAGCAACCGGAAGATCGTCATCGATCACGTGGCTTATGCGAAGCGGTTCCCGAATCCGGGAGATCCCAATGTGCTGATCGCGGACATGGTGGCGCATTTGTTCCAGTTGCCCCTGTCGCTGAACAGCCGCAATCAGTTAAAGAAGGATATCCTGCTCAGCGGCCAGGACCAGGATTACTACTGGACCAACGCGTGGACGGCCCATATCGCCAATCCGGCGGATGCCGCGGCTTTGCGCGTCGTGCAGACGCGTTTGCAGACCCTGCTGAAATATCTTATGAACCTCCCGGAATATCAACTGGCCTGATCCAATACCGCAGACATGAAAAGAAGAGACTTCATCCAAAAGGTACTGCCTGCGGCCATGGTGCCCTCCGTGATCAACGGCTATGCCGTTAAGGCGTTGACCCCCTCTCCGTTGCTGGATGCGATGATGAACCTGGCGAAGGAAACCGATCACGTGCTGGTGATCATCCAGTTGAATGGCGGGAACGACGGACTGAACATGGTGATCCCGAGGGATACCTATGCATTATACAAGAATGCGCGCAGTAACATTGCGATCCCGGAAGACAAGATCCTGACACTGACGGGCAACGACAAGACAGGTCTGCATCCGGCGATGAAGGGACTGCAGTCGTTGTTCAACGATGGGAAACTCAGCATCATTCAGTCGGTCGGATATCCTACGCCTAACTTCTCGCATTTCCGCGCCACCGATATCTGGATGTCAGCCTCCAATAGTCAGGAAGTGTTGAACAGCGGATGGACCGGACGTTATCTGGATGAAGTGTTTCCTGCATTCCCGGTCGGTTATCCGAATGCGAACATGCCGGATCCCCCGGCCATTCAGATAGGATCCGTGACATCCTTGTCGCTTCAGGGGCCTGAAGTGAGTATGGGCATGAGCATCACCAGTCCGACCTCATTCTACAACCTGGTCAATGGAGTGCAAGACCCGGCGCCGAATACACCGGCCGGAAAGGAACTGACATACATACGCAATGTCGCCCGTCAAACCACGCAGTATGCCACAGGTATCAAATCCGCAGCTGATAGGGTGACGCAGCAGGGCACCTACCCGACGGGTAATTCCCTGGCAGATCAGTTGAAGATTGTGGCCCGCCTGGTGAAGGGTGGACTGAAAACGCGGGTCTATATGGTCAGTATTGGCGGTTTCGACACACACGCTGTGCAGGTCAACACTACGGATACCACGACCGGCAATCATGCCACGTTGCTGGGGCGCGTGTCGGATGCGATCAAGGCCTTCATGGATGATCTCAAGGGACTCGGTGTCGAAGACCGTGTCATGGGTATGACCTTCTCAGAATTCGGGAGGCGTATCAAATCCAACTCAAGTGTTGGGACCGATCACGGTGCAGCGGCCCCAGTATTCGTCTTCGGATCGAATGTTCAGCCGGGGGTGATCGGAAATAATCCCAATATCCCGCTTAATCCCTCGGTTAATGACAACGTTCCGCATCAGTATGACTTCAGAAGTCTCTACGCATCCATCCTTCAAAACTGGTTCTGTGCCGATAACACGACCCTGCAATCGGTCATGCTCCGGAACTTCCAGCAGTTGCCCTTAGTGAAAGGTTCGGCTTGCAGCAACATCAATCCGAACATCCTGGCCGGTGAGCGACTGGTCATGAACTATCCGAACCCCTTCACGAAGACCACCAGCATTACCTTCAAGACCCAGGGCGGGCATACTTTGGTGCAGGTCATGGACACGCTTGGCCGGGTAATCACAACCCTGGCAGATCGACAATTCACTCCGGGATCATATACCCTGCCATTTGACAGCGGTGTATTGCCAACAGGTGTATATTATGTGCGACTCCAAAATGAGACGATCTCTCAGGTGAAATCTATGCTGAAAGTGCGCTGAGAACTCTCCAAGGGTGGGGGTACTCTCCAAGCGTTGGGTAACTCTCCAAGAGTGGGGTACTCTCCAAGAGTGGGGGTACTCTCCAAGAGTGGGGTACTCTCCAAGCGTTGGGTAACTCTCCAAGAGTGGGGGTACTCTCCAAGGGTTATGACTGCTCTTATGCAGATGTCCCAGGTCGTTGTTTCCGGCGCTCCCCGATCTGCTGGCGCCACATGGCGTAATACAGTCCTTTTTCCTCCAACAATGTATTATGGTCCCCCTGTTCAACGATTTCGCCCTGCTCGAGTACATAAATCCGGTCGGCATGCATGATCGTGGACAGTCGGTGTGCGATGAGGATGGTGATCTGTGCCCTACCTGCCGAGATCTCCCGAATGGTGGTAGTGATATCTTCTTCCGTGATGGAATCCAATGCCGATGTAGCCTCATCAAACAGCAGCACCCGGGGCTTGCGCAGTAACGCACGGGCGATGGAGAGGCGCTGGCGCTCTCCGCCGGAGAGTTTCAATCCACCTTCTCCGATGACCGTGTCAAGTCCTTTGTCGGTGCGCGCGAGCAGCGACTGGCAAGCGGCCTTATCCAGACACTCCTGTAAAAATTCCACTGGAGCCTCCGGGTTCACAAAGAGCAGGTTCTCGCGGATAGAACCTGAAAATAACTGGGTGTCCTGCGTGACGAATCCGATCTGGTTGCGCAGATCCTCGAAATGAATCGTGTTTTCATCCAGTCCGTTGTAGAGGATCGACCCCTCATCCGGCCGGTACAGGCCCACCAGGAGTTTCATAAGCGTAGTCTTGCCGGAGCCGGATGGGCCAACGAACGCGATGGTCTCTCCGGTACGAACATCAAAGCTGATGCCGTCGATCGCCTTCTGAGAAGCAGTGCGGTGTTTGAATGCCACCGACTTGAACGATAAGGTTTCAACGGGTCCCAATGCTACAGGCTTCGCCGGCGTGGCTTCCGGCTGTTTTATCATCAGGTCGTGATAATTTTGGATCGAGGCTTCCGCTTCCCGGTAGCTGAGGAGAATATTTCCGATCTCTTGTAGCGGTCCGAAAATGAAGAAGGAGAAGAACTGCATCGTGACCATTTCATGCGGACGCATGTGATCCTTGAAGATGAGCCACATCAGCAGGAAGAGGATCACCTGGCGTAAAGTGTTCACCATCGTTCCCTGCAGAAAGCTGATGCTTCGAATTCTTTTGACTTTGGTTAGTTCGAGGCCCAGGATCTTGTAGGTGTTTGCATTCAGTCGCTTTACTTCCTGTTGTGTCAGCCCAAGGCTCTTGACGAGTTCGATGTTCCGAAGACTTTCCGTGGTCGATCCTGCCAGGGAAGTCGTATTACTGACAATATTTTTTTGAATGACTTTGATCTTCCGGCTCAACGCGTTGGTGACGGCAGACAAGGCAACGATACCCACCACATAGGCCACCATGACAGACCAGTGGATATAAAAAGAGGCATAGGTGAACACAAAAACCACGCCCACCAGGATCGCAAAAAGAGCATTCAGAAAATAATTGATGAACTTCTCGGTGTCCGTGCGCACTTTTGTCAGGATACTCAGGGTTTCCCCGCTGCGCTGATCTTCAAAATCCTGATACGGGAGTTTCATGGCATGCTGGAGCCCTTCGGTGAACACCCGTGCCCCGAATTTCTGCATGACCACATTGGCGAAATAATCCTGAAAATTCTTCGCGATCCTGCTGACCATGGCCGTCCCCATCGACATCAGCAGCAACATACCGACGCTGGTCATATAGGTCTCCATCGGCACATCCCTTCCCGCCTCCCGGTCGCGGATCAGATCCTCCGCCACCTTGATGATCCGACCGAAAACGATCGGATCGAACAGTGAAAAGATCGTATTGACCGCGGCAAGGAGCAGTGTGAGGGCGATCAGCCCCTTGTAAGGCTTGAGATAACGGACAAGAATCTTCATCAGGAAATCATTTGCGAATGCAAAGATGCGTACTCCCGAAGGATCCCACCGGAAAATCTCAGCTTTTCCGGAAAGCCCACTTCATCATCTCCTTCCAGGATGCTTTTTTCCCGTACATCAGGATGCCCGTCCGATAGACCTTCCCGGCAAACCAGGTCGTCCCCAGAAATCCACCCACCAGCATCAACATCGACAGTCCGAGCTGCCAGTACGGAACGGTTTCAGGCACTCCGAAGGGAATCCTCCCCATCATGACTATGGGGGAGGTAAAGGGTATGATGCTGCCCCAGACCGCCATTGGACTGCCCGGATTGTCGAGGCTGCTCGAGAGAATGATGAATGCAAAGATGATGGGCATGGTGATCGGAAGCATGAGTGACTGTGCCTCCTGCGGATCCTCGTTGATCACACTGCCGATCGCGGCGAACAGTGATGCATAGAAGAGATAGCCGCCCAGGAAATAGAACAGGAAAAGCGACAGGATCAGCGCCCAGTTGGCACCTTCAATGATCTCCGCCTTCGTTTCCATGATCCGCATGGCGATGTCGGCCTCCCTGCCGCCCTGCAGCTGGCCCGGATTCTGGCGGGCGAGTTCCATCACTTCTGCCGGGACAAAGAATTGAATGGATGTCATCAAAATGAAGATCAGTCCGATCCAAAGCAGGAACTGCGTCAATCCCACACCTGCAATTCCGATGATCTTGCCCATCATCAGTTCGAATGGCTTGCAGGATGATACGATCACTTCCGCGATCCGGTTGGTCTTTTCTTCCACCACCCCACGCATGACCATCGATCCGAATATGAACATCGTAATATATATAAGGATACCGCTTCCGAACCCGATCCCGTGGGCAAGTCCGGCGTTGGCGTTCTTCGACCGGCCCTGCTCATCAGACACTTTGTTGCTCAGCCGTGCATGGCCCTTGCTGGCCGCCGCGATCGAGTCCAGCATCTTTTGTTCGATGCCTTGTTCTTCGAGGAGATGGTTTTCGATGGCTTTATTGATCTGACGTTCGACATACTCATTGGCACTCAGTCCGAACTGTTTCTTCGACTGCAGGAGGTAGTCCCTTGCCGCCGTACCTTCCGGCAGATAGAGGATGCCGTCGAATCCTTTTTCAACATAATTCGTACTGTCTGCATCTGCCCCGAAATCAAACACCACCCGGCCGCTGTCGCTGTGCATGTACTTGGCGAAGAAGCCCGGATCGTTGACGACCGCCACCTTTCTCGTCTCCACCGACTGGACGGCAAAGAATACCGAACCGAAAATGAAGACGATCATCATGATCGGCAGGAGGAAAGTGGACAGGATAAATGTCTTGTTGCGAACCCGCGTAAGGTATTCGCGTTCTAAGATGATGAGGGTCTTGTTCGCACTCATATGTATAGGAAGTTTGATATTGAAAGGATATGATCTTCGAATGGATCAACGTCGCTCGAACTGACGGGTAGCCTGTCCTTCTTCGACCAGTCGTATGAAAATGTCGTTCAGCGATGGTAGCAGCTCATGGAACGACTGAATCACCAGTCCCTGACCGATGAAATAACTGAGGATATCGTTCGTGCTGTAACCCTCCGTCTTACGAATGGTGAGTGCATTGTCCTTTCGACCCTTCAGTTCAAAAAGGTGGATGGCCAGGTGCTCCGGCAGCACTTCCTGTTCGAAGGATATCCGATACAGATGCTCCTTGAAATCCTGGCGAACCTGCCTGACCGTTCCGTCCAGAATCTTCCGACCCTTATTGACCAGGATGATATGATCGCAGATCTCCTCTACTTGTTCCATCCGATGGGTGCTGAAGATGATGGTCCGGCCTTCCAGCGCCAGCCGAAAGATCTCGTCCTTGATCAGGTTGGCATTCACGGGATCAAGTCCGCTGAAGGGTTCGTCGAGGATGATCAGTTCAGGCTCATGCAGCACGGTGGTCACGAACTGCAGTTTCTGGCTCATGCCTTTGCTCAGGTCTTCTACCTTCTTGTTCCACCAGCTTTCCATCTGGAATTTCTCGAACCATCCGCGGACGCGCTCATTTGCTTCCTTGCGCGACAGCCCCTTGAGTCGGGCCAGATACAGCGCTTGCTCCCCGATCTTCATTTTTTTATAAAGACCACGTTCCTCGGGCATATAGCCGATGCGGGCCACATCCTGCTGGGGGTCGAAAGGTTTTCCATCGAGCAGAATGCTTCCGGCATCCGGATGAAAGATCCCCGTGATCATGCGCAATAGGGTGGTCTTTCCGGCACCGTTCGGGCCGAGCAGTCCGAAGATGGACCCCTTTCGGATGCCGAAACTGATGTCATCGACGGCCTTTTGGTCGGAAAATTGTTTTTGGAGATTTTTGATGTCCAGGATCGTATTCATATCAATGAGATGCTTGAAATTTAAAGGTCGCTCGACGGACGTATTTTATTACAAAAAGGTTGCATGCCTTTCCCGAATGATGCTCATGGCTACCCTTTCTCCGTCCATCGCGGCACTGACGATCCCCCCGGCATACCCGGCACCTTCTGCGCAGGGGTAAAGGTTATGGCATTGAGGATGGAACAGCCGCTCGGGATCGCGCGGGATCCTGACGGGAGAGGAGGTCCTGCTCTCGGTGGCGACGACTACGGCATCCTCCGTCAAGTAGCCGCGCATGCGATCGCCGAAGGCCTTGAATCCGGCCTGGAGGCTGTTGATGATGAAGCCAGGCAGAACTTCTCCCATTTCCACAGAACGAAGCCCTCGGGTATAGGAGCTTTCAGGGAGGGTAGTGGAAAGCCTCCCCCGGGTCAGGTCCGTCATACGTTGCGCTGGTGCGATGAATCCTCCGCCACCTGCCGAGAAGGCCCTGCGTTCGATCGCCTGCTGGAAATACATCAGCAGCAATGGATCGTCGCCTGCCGGAGGTTGTTCTCCTTTTCGATCCGTATGTCTTTTCAGATAGGCGAGGGCGTCCGGAATGTCAGATTGCACGACCATGCCTGAATTAGCGAAGGGATTATTGCGTTTGGACGGACTCCAGCCGTTCACCACGAGTTCTCCCGGTGAGGTGGAGGCGGTGGCGATGATTCCTCCCGGGCACATGCAAAAGGAGAATACGCCCCGACCCCTGACCTGTTCGACCAGGCTGTAGGCGGCAGGTGGCAGCAGGTCGGGCCTGGCTGATCCGGGTGCGCAGTGGTACTGGATCCGGTCGATTAGTGACTGTGGATGTTCCACGCGGACACCGATGGCCAGTGGTTTCGCCTCCAGCAGGAATTGTTTGTTCTTCAACAATTGAAAGATATCCCGGGCCGAATGTCCTGTCGCCAGGATGAACGCATCGGCCCGGATGCGGTCGCCATCAGATGTTAATACCGCAGAAATGCGATCGCCCTTCCTTTCGAGATCCGTCACCCTTTTTCCGAACAGAACTTTCCCGCCGGCATTTTCCACCTGCTCCCGCATCGCCGTGATGATGTGCGGAAGCTTGTTGGTGCCGATATGCGGGTGCGACTCATACAGGATCCTGTCTTCTGCCCCGAACCGGACAAAGAGTTGCAGTATCCTGTCGATGTCTCCCCGTTTTGAACTGCGGGTATAGAGTTTTCCGTCGCTGTAGGTGCCGGCTCCGCCTTCCCCGAAGCAGTAGTTGCTGTCTTCATCGAGGATGCCTTCCCGGTTCAGCCTTGCCAGATCGCGCCGGCGCGCCCGCACATCCTTACCCCGTTCGAGGATGACAGGCCGGATTCCCGCTTCAAGCAGTCGCAGGGCTGCGAAGAGCCCGGCGGGGCCGGCGCCAATGATCACAACCTGTCGATCTGCGTTACGCACATCCCGGTAGTTGAATGCCATGCGGGTGCGATCCTGCTCCGGTTCGCCGATGAAGGCCCTTACGGAGAGGTTGATCCGAATCCTTCGCCCGCGGGCATCAATGGATCTTTTGAGGATATGGAATCCGTTCAGTTCTGTCAACGCCACACCTCCGGCCCGGGCGACGGCCTGTTTCAGGATGTCTGGAGTCGCCGCCTCTTCTGGTGATAGCTGGAATGACAGATCTTTCTGCATGAGGGAGACAGTGGCTCAGCAGGGATCAGAATGGCAGATCATCGGCGGCGTCTGCAGCGGGCGGGGCCATCGCAGCGGGTGCGGTTCCGGGCATGCCGACCGGAGTGACGGAGGACGATGACAAGCTGGCAGGTTCTATCCTCCATGCATCAAGATTGGAGATATAGTTGATCTGGCCGTTCCGCTCCCATTTGGAACCACGGATGTTGAAGTGCACCTTGATCGAATCTCCGATCTTGTAATTGTCGATAATGGCTGTCCTGTCCTGGACAAGCTGGAATTTCACGTAGTTGGTGATGGTCCGGTCACGGATCTCCTCGTTGATTTCAATGACGAATTCCCTGGTGCGGAATTTCTCCGAACGCTGGACGGTCTCGTAAATTGCTACCAGCCTGCCTTGTGCTTCATATGCCATAATCAGATCTATATTTGGCGCCAAAGTTATCGCTATAAGTCGCTTCAGGACCCAACCTGATTCTTTTTTTTAGGGGTATCTTTGTCTGCTACACGTTCAGGCGTTCAAATCGGGACTCATGCGGAATCATCTCCTTATATTATTCATCGCGGGCTTTTTGTCCGGATGTCAGCCCGGGTTCAGGCCGGGCGTACTGCAGTATTCAGGTTACAATATCCAACGCATATCCGCAGATTCGGCCTTGTCCGAGATGCTGCGGCCATACTCTGAGGAGGTCAGACGAAAGATGCTGGATACCGTAGGCCTCATGCCCGTATCGATTCGAAAGGAGCTCCCCGACGGGGCATTGGGCAACTTCCTGGCGGACTCCTACCTCGCGATGGCCCGCAGAAAATTCGATCCGTCCGTTCAGATGGCTTTTCTGAATAACGGAGGCATCCGGATCAACCAGATGGCTGCGGGTCAGGTCCTGCGGAGTACTATATTTGAAGTGATGCCTTTTGACAATGAGATGGTCATCCTGAAAGTCACCGGGGCGCAGCTTCAGGCCTACCTGGATTTCATCGCAGCCGAAGGCGGTGGCGGTATCGCCGGTGTCATGATGACCATTTCCGGGAAGAAGGCGACGAAAGTGAAGATTGGCGGGAAGCCCATCGATCCTCAAGTGACCTATGTGATGGCCAACTCCGACTATACCGTATTCAGCGGCGGGTTTGGCGGGCTGAAATCCCTGCCTGTTCGTCGCACCGGGTATCTCCTTCGGGATGCCACCATTGATTACTGTCTGGATTTCCGGCAGCGCGGCCTGCCCATCGCCGTTGACACTGAAAAAAGAATCAGCCATGTCCAGTAGAAGAAGATTCCTGCGCGAAACCGGCCTGACGGCCGCCGCCATGATGCTTGGTCGTCGCGATGGTTTGGCAAACATCGGAGCGTCGGCTCCCCAAAAGCTTACCATCCTGCATACCAACGACGTACACAGCCGGCTTGATCCGTTCCCCTCCGATGCCGGCTCCAATGCCGGACGAGGCGGCGTAGCAGCCCGAGCTGCGCTGATTCGGAGGATCCGGTCAGAAGAGGAGCATGTCCTCCTGCTGGATGCCGGGGATATCTTCCAGGGTACGCCGTATTTCAACATGTTCAAGGGTGAGCCGGAGATCAAGGCGATGTCTGCCATGGGGTATGAAGCCGGGGTGATGGGGAACCACGACTTCGATGCAGGCATTTCCAATTTTGCCGACCAGATGGCGGCTCATGGTCGGTTTCCGATCGTGATGTGCAATTATGATTTCACCGGAACACCCATGCAGGATCGGCATGTTCCCCGGTTGATCCTTAAAAAAGGAGGGCTCCGTATCGGAATTACCGGGGTGGGTATCGAATTGGAAGGATTGGTGCCGGAACAGCTTTGCGGCGGTACTAAGTATTTGGATCCGGTCAGCCATGCCGCCCGTGAGGCGGAATATCTCAAGAAACAGAAGAAATGCGACCTGGTCATCTGTTTATCGCATCTGGGCGATCAGTACAAGGACAACAAGGTGAGTGACGAAAACCTGGCCAGGGAGACCGAACATATTGACCTGATCATTGGCGGGCATACCCATCGGTTCTTTGATGCTCCAAGAACATATGTGAACAAGTCGGGGGGGAAGACCGTTGTTAACCAAGTCGGATGGGGTGGACTAAGACTTGGCCGTCTGGACTATGTTTTCGAGGTTTCCGGACGCCGTGGACTTGATAAATCGGAAAGTATTCGCATAGAGAAAAAAGCCGGGGATTAAAAAATTTTTTTTTCACATATCCGGTTCTATATTCGCCTCCCATAATGAAAAAAAGCAGCCCAGAATTTATCGCTGAATGATGTGTGGGTCACTGTTTTTTTCTATCTTGTATTACTTGATCAACTCTTTGTGAAAACCCTGATCGTCGCAGTTTCCGTGACTGATTAAAACCGTAGAACGGTACTATCCAAGATCCCGTAAAATCTGTCAGCTGACAGGTACAATGACCCATCGAACATGGTCTTGTGTACGTCGAAAAACCAGTACGTTCGGTCAACATCTTAACTGCTTAGCTTCCATGGAGAAAGTGCACGAAAAAGTCTGGAACAGCTGTTTGGCGATCATCAAGGATATCGTCGAATGGCAGCATTTCAAGACCTGGTTCGACCCCATCCGTCCAGTGGCCATTCACGAGAATGTCCTTACTATTCAGGTCCCCAGCCAGTTCTTCTATGAGTACCTTGAAGAACATTATGTGAACCTGCTCGCCAAAACCCTTAAGCGAGAACTTGGCAAAGATGCCCGTTTGGAATATCGCATCATGGTCGATAGCGGCAATGGAAAGAACAAGCCGCTGACAATGGACGTTTCCGGCCAGGGGTTCAAAACCTATGCCAACAATGAGATGGACTTCCCCCTGGTTATCCATAACCCGGTAAAGAATCCTTTCGTCATCCCCGGCCTGAAAAAAATGCAGGTTGATTCACAACTCAACCCAATATACACGTTTGACTCATTTGTAGAGGGAGATTGCAACCGGGTGGTTCGCCGTGCCGGTCGTACCGTGGCCGAAAAGCCGGGTGCCACCTCTTTTAATCCGCTGGTCATTTATGGAGGCGTGGGTTTGGGCAAGACGCACCTTTCTCAGGCCATTGGCAACGAGGTCGGCAGGTTGCACCCGAACAAAGTAGTGCTGTACGTGAGTTCGGAGAAATTCATCAACCAGTTTCAGGATCATGCCCGGAACAACGCCATCAACGACTTCATTCATTTCTATCAGCTTATCGACGTTCTGATCATCGACGATGTACAGTTCTTCAACCGGGCTGAGAAATCACAGGATGCCTTGTTTTCCATCTTCAATCACCTGCACCAGTCCGGTAAGCAGCTGATCCTGACTTCAGACAAGCCACCGAAGGATCTCGAAGGTGTCCAGGAGCGTCTGTTAAGCCGGTTCCGATGGGGGCTTAGCGCAGACCTGCAGGCGCCAGACTATGATACCCGGATGGAGATCCTGGAGAAGAAGATGCGCAACGACGGACTCGATATGCCGAAAGAGGTCGTCAAATACATCGCCTACAATATTCAGAGCAATATCCGGGAACTGGAAGGTGCGCTGATCTCACTGCTGGCCCAGTCTTCCCTGAACAAGCGCGAAATAGACCTGGAACTGGCGAAGAAAGTGCTCCGCAATTTCATCAAGACATCCTCCAAAGAGATCACGATCGAGACGATCCAGAAGATGGTCTGCGAATTCTTTGATGTTTCTTATGATAAGTTGCTTCAAAAGACCAGAAAGCGCGAAATAGTTCAGGCCCGTCAGATCACGATGTACCTGGCCAAGATCTTCACAAAGAATTCGCTCAAGACGATTGGGGAACATTTTGGCGGAAGAGATCACACGACGGTCATACACTCTTGCCAGACGGTGAAAGATCTTATGGATACCGATAACCTCTTCAGGGAGAGTGTCATCGAACTCCAGCAGAAGGTTCAGTTGGCAGCCATGTAGTTACCCATCAATTTACGGCTCCATTCATGTTATATAGCATGTGTCCAGGATCCCCCGTCACTCCGGGGGATCTTTATTTTAAAGATGGGTTTCGGTGGCCGAAGTTTGATCCTTAAGGGATTCTTTACTCTTTCTTTTTCTTTGACGATATGTGGTGAATATCTTAATTTTGCACCGTTAACGCGCTTCAGTCGTTGAATCCTTCAGGAGTTTAACGTGACTGGTTCGCAACGGTGAGGTGGATGAGTGGCTGAAATCAGTAGTTTGCTAAACTGCCGTACGGGTTAAACTGTACCGCGGGTTCGAATCCCGCCCTCACCGCAAAGACCGCTCCCGACGAAGGGGCGGTCTTTGCATATCGGAAGAATATGGTGCGAAAGCGTCCATTGAGCGAAAAGTTCAAAAGTTTTTGGGGCTGATACTTGACCGGAAAAAAATTTTTGAATACGCAATTTTCGATATCATTGTACGTTTTAGGCTATAGTGTTCAAATACAACATTTTACCAAAAACCACAATGTGCTATGTCGACTGTATCAGTTTCTTTCCCAAGTGTCTTTGAAGCCGCTTACGGTAATTCCGAAAACACAGCTGCTTCACTGCTGACAGGTCTCAAGATCAAAGTAGACAATCAATGGTACCTGGTGGGTGATCTGGCCCGCAAGAACGGGGTGAACGCCCAGCGTGTAGTAAATGCATCTCCTGACCAGATTGATTTCGAGATCCTTTTCAAATCCGCTCTGTTGAACTGCGTTGACACGGTAGACAAGCCTTTCAACATCACACTGGGTCTACCCTATTCCACTTACAATGCGTATCGTCAGCCGCTGCTGCGCATGCTGGAACAGCGCTATTTCACGGTGGAGTACAACAGCGAAACTTACAAGAGCGATGGTGGTGTCCGCAGCGTGAACTTAGAACTCAATAATTTCGATGTGATCCCTGAAATCGTGGGTGCTGTTATCGGCATAAAGCGCGGTAACCTGGTCACGGACTCCAACCCCCGCAACTTCATCGTCATCAGCCTTGGTTATGGCACCTGCGAAGGCGGTATGGCCACCGAAGAGGGCCTGGTACAACGTTCCTGCTTCTCGGTACATGGTATACGTTATGTCGTGAATAATGTGCAGCGCGAATTGAACAAGCTGCATTACCTTGACATGAAGAACGAGTTCCAGCTGAACGATTCTCTGACCAAGGGTGTGATGATCGCCAACCGCAAGCGCATCGATATCCGTGATATCCGTCGCGAAGTGATCTCCCAGTACTATCGTCAGGTGATTTCTCCGAGCCTTCGTGCACATTTCAGCGACCAGGACTTCGAGCGTTGCTCTGCAATCTACCTCGTGGGTGGTGGCGTTCTGTACAGCGAACTGAAAGAGCAATTCGAAGAGGAATTCACCGGCTTCCTGCCCGTGGAAGTGGTTGAAAACCCCCAGACTGTCGCCAGCGTCGGTTACTATCATCATGCCATGAGCCTGGGTGGTGGTACCAAAGCCAACAGCATCGGCCTGGATATCGGAAACTCTTCTACGATCGTAACTTACCGTAAGAACGCCTGACCTCGGTCTGGTGTTCTTTAACCTCTCTGCTGATCCTTTATCCTATTTGAAAGAGACTGGTGCCGGTCTGAACCGGCATTTATAACCGTAAACGATACCCATGTTAACGTTACTACGGCGGCTTTTGTCCGTCGGGACTGACGCTGCGACCGAAGAAAATTTTTTCATCAGCTCAGGGCTTGAATTCTATGGAGACTTGGTGGCGAGAGCCAGTTCGGGTCGGATAGAAGGCAAGTTCGATGGCCATATCATCGAGTGCAAGAAACTCATCATAGGGCCACATGCCACCATCAAGGGCAATGTCTTCGCGGAAGAGATCGTCGTATATGGCTACTGTGAGGGTAACCTCTATGCAGCCGGAGATATGAAGGTCTTTGATACCGCGGTGATCCTTGGAGACATCCATGCATCGAGCCTGATCGTCGAGCATAACGCCACATTCCGCGGCAATCTCCGTAAACTCCGTACTGAAGATTTCCTCGAAATCACCGCACGGGAGAAAGAAAAGATCATCCAGCAAAGAAAGAGCAATGTTTACAACATCCATTCGCTCAATTCAAGGCTGGAGGCCGAACATCGCAGGGCCCGTAAAGTGGTCAACGGCATGCCGTTGACTCCGGAGGCTGAAATTCGATTAGAGGCACCCTTGAAGCGTATTCAGAAGGCAGCGCCCGTTGTACTGCCTCACAACCGACTGACGCCCTCCGCTGTTTCGACCGGATCAGACCTGCCCCGCGCTATCAATATCCAGGCATCCCCCGTAGATGTGAGTACACTGATCGGCGGAAATTCCGACTTCCTCGTTCCGACGATGGATGAGTCATTCCTGCCTGACTATGTTGTGCCACTCCCGTTGGTATCGAACCATGCTGCTGCTGAAGCCCAACTGCCCGAATCAACCGCACTGGATAACGGGCCCGCAACAACTGCAGACGCAGAACCTTCTGCATCCCTGCTGCTGCTGGAGGCAGAGGCCCCAGAAGCGGTTGCCGGTATCAATAAAATAACTGAATCCCGGGTTGAGCCAGTTGAAGAAGTTTCTGTGGCGAAGCCTTTATCAGACATCATTTTTGAGCAGCTCGCTGATCTCGAAGAAACGATGGCAATGGATGCAGAACCTTCAGTAACCGTGGCCGAAGCGGCCATTTCTTTTGGAGAGACTGCAGAAGACAAGACTGAAGAGGTTGCCTTCTTCATGGATGTAGATGATGCGGAAGCCATGGTGGAAGCCCAGATTGAAGCCGATCAGTCATGGATGGAAATGGCTGATCTAGATGCGGTCATCACCGAAAATGCGGATGCGCCTGTCGATGTTGAGATTTCTGAAGTAGAAGATCTGATATCAGCATCTGAAGTGAAGGAACTCATCGAAGCCGAATGGTCAGTTGAGGCAGATGAGGAAATTACTACACCGGATGCGCTTGATGCTGAGGTCACGGAAAAGCAGGATAATATCTTCAGTTTCCCGACATCGATCAGTACGAGTTTCGAGCTCTTCCAGGTTGATCAGAATGACAATGGAATTCGCATCGATCCTTCCGTTCCGTTCATCCGGATACCGGATGCGGCACCCCGGATAGAAGAAACACCGGTGACGGTTGATCATCAGCCGACGGAAATCCGCGCCACGTTTATCGATTCTTCCATAGAAGGGGCATCTTATTTCGACACACTTGAGGAGGTTGAAGATCTTCCGGTACCGTCTCCTGCAGAGGTGCTGCTTGTGAAGAGCACATCTGGGCGCACGATGATCCCCCGCCAGTTGAGCAGTCCTGATGCTTTCGAGTTACTTGAAGCAAGCGGTACCATGATCATTATCCGTGAGACGAATGAGGACGTGGCCGATGAAGAAACCAACGTCGATCGTCGTCAGCAGGGTGGTCCTGAACTGCGTGGTTCAGAGCCCCTGGAAAACGATGAACCCAAGTTCAAGATCTCTTCGGTTCCGACAGCCGAGCCCGGATATGAACCCGGATATACCAACCAGCAGCGCATTACACGGAAGCCTTTGACGGTTCAACCGGAAAATACCCGCCACTGGTTCAGAGATAATACATCTTTTTCTTTGCCGGCGACTTGGTACAGCTTACTTTTGCGCTCCCACGGGAAGTAGCGCAGGCCGGTAGCGC
>CAJBZC010000424.1 GCA_903959965.1 uncultured bacterium | reverse complement strand
TTGTATTTCTTTTCATCTTAGGCATGTTCCATCTCAAAACACCGCATAAATGGTGGATCCTGGCGCTGACCATCTTCTCCCTGTTTATGTCCTGGGGTAAGAATTTCGGGACATTCAACAACCTGATGTTCGAATACCTTCCGTTTTCTAACAAGTTCAGGGCGCCGGCCATGATCCTGGTGATCCCGCAACTTTTATTTCCGATGGTATCGGTGATGGTATTGCAGCGAGTGTTCGCCTCCGATGCCAATAAGGAAGAGACGTGGAAATCACTGCGTTTAACCGGAATTTTCCTGGCGGCATGTTTTGTCCTGCTGGGTACCATGTATGTGAGTTTCGACTATATACAGGGTTATGAAAGATCGTTGCAGCAGCAGCTCTCCCAGTTGAATCCGCAGGACCCATCACTGGGCCGGGATATCATCGATGCGGTGGTGGCGGATAGGAAAGGAAAATTCGGTGCTGATCTGATTCGTTCACTGGCTATTGTCGGACTGGGATGGCTACTCCTTTTTCTATTCATTCGCAATAAAGTGGCCCAGGGGATAGTGATCTGGAGTCTGGTAGGTCTGTGCATGATAGATCTGCTTGGGGTGAGCAGCCGTTACCTGAGCAAGGATAATTTCATGGAGCCGGAGGATTTCGAAGGGGCATTTGCACCCTCTCAGGCCGATGAGATCATCAAACAGGATCCTGACCAGCAATTCAGGGTATTGAACCTTACTCAAAGCACTTTCAACGATGCCATCACTTCCTACCATCATAAATCGGTAGGTGGTTATCATGCGGCAAAACTCAGCATATATCAGGATTTGATCGAAAACCAGCTGTCTAAGCAGCCCATGAATCTTTCAGTCTTGAATATGCTGAATACGCGGTATGTGATCACACAGGATTCTACAGGACGTGTGATGCCCAGTCGGAATCCGGGAGCACTGGGCAGCGCGTGGTTTGTCCGTGAGGTACAGTTTGTGAAAGATGCCTCCACAGAGATGCGCGCGCTGGATAATTTCGATCCCGCGCGTACCGCCGTGGTCCAGGAAATGTACAAGTCAGGGGTAACGAATCCCGTGGTGGATTCTGCGGCGGTGATCAGCCTCGTCAAGAACGATCATGATGTTGTCAGTTACCAGACTGAATCATCTACGCCACAGTTTGCCGTGTTCAGTGAGGTATATTACGACCGCGGATGGAAGGCCTTCATTGATGGGAAAGAAAGCCCCATTGTGAAGGTCAACTATGTTCTGCGGGGCCTGTCGATCCCTGCCGGTAAGCATGCCATTGAGTTCAGGTTCGAACCGGCCTCCTATTCCAATGGTCGCAGGGTGACAGCCATCAGTCAGTACCTACTGATTGCTTTGTTGCTGGGTGCTTTGCTGTCGGAGTTGCGCCGAAACCGCGTTTCGGCCTGATGGCAAGCCCGAGGGTCCTGAGTGTGGTTTGGTACCGCGTGTTGCCCGCAAGGTTCGGCGGACAGAAGGGAATTGCGGAGTTTAATGCCTCTTTATCGGAACATATTCCGCTCCGTTGCTTATGTTCATCGGATAATGACCCTGAGGGCGCATTCTACCCGGTTGACAACAGCCTGCCTGTAGGAAAATGGCAGGTCTTGAGTCCACTGCACTGGTGGAGGATCCTTTCTGTCGTCAGAAAAACGAAGACCACCCATCTGATTGTTGAGCACTGTTACTATTCCTTCGCAGGAATGCTTGCGAGGCGATGGCTTGGAACTCCCTGGATCCTGCACGAGCACAACATAGAATATCTCAGGTTCAGAGAGATGAACAGATGGTGGTGGCCGCTGCTCAAATGGCTGGAAGCCCATGCCTGCCGGGATGCATCCCTCGTATTATTTAAAACTGAAAATGACAGGCAACATGCCATCCGAGATTTCGGAATGGATCCTGGCAGGTCGATGATTGTACCATTCGGGATTGCCGTTGAGGGCAGACCTTCAGAGGAGGAAAAAGCAAAGTCCGCCCAGGAGATCCGCAGCCGACATGGTGTTTCGAAAAACACCCGCATACTATTTTTCAGCGGAACGCTTGATTATGAGCCGAATGCCCGGGCGTTCAGGCTCATTGTGGAAGACATCCTTCCCTGGCTTGAAAATACCTGGTCAGATCCATTTGTCGTGATCGTGTGTGGGAGGTTGCGTGATCCAGCCTTTGACCACCTAAAAAAACTACACCATGCCCGCCTGATGTTTGTCGGGGAAGTCGAAGATATTCGTCCTTATTTCCTGGCTGCAGATTTGTTCATGAATCCGGTGGACAGCGGTGGTGGCATCAAGGTAAAAACCATGGAGGCCTTATCTTATGACCTGCCCGTCGTTTCTATGGAACACAGTGCATCCGGTATCGATCTTACCCTCACCGGGGGGAAACTGAGGATATGTCCTGACGGTGACATTGCGGCATTCTGCCGACTTGTGATCGCTTCCATCAATGACCAGTCTCATATTCCGGAAGCCTACTTCCTTCATTATCAATGGCGACATCTGACAAGGCAAGTGGCAGATGCGATCAAAAAACTGACGAACTGACGTATCTTTACGCTGATGGACCCTCTTCCGCTGGTAAGTATCGTGATGCCGGTGTACAATACGGCCCCGTTTCTGGAAGAGGCGGTGAAGAGCATATTACAACAAAGCTTCAGCGATTTTGAGTTCATCATTATAGATGACGGCTCTACGGACGGCAGTTTGGACATCTTAAAAGCCTTCAAGGACGAACGCATCGTGTTGTTGTCAAACGGCATCAACCGTGGACTCGTGTTCACCCTTCACCGGGGCCTGAAAGCGTCGAAGGGGCGTTACATCGCCCGAATGGATGGAGATGATATTTCGTTGCCTGATCGACTCAAATTACAGGTTGAATACATGGAGCGTCATCCTGAGGCCGACCTGGTAACTTCATTCGTGGATTTAATCGATGAACATGGCACCCATATTGGGGTGTGGGAGGATGATCGTCAACATTACACCCCCTCATCAATCAGAAGCTTTCTGCCTGAAAACAATTCTTTGGCCCATCCATCCGTTTTAGCCAAGGCGGAGATCATCCGTGCCCTGGGATATCGTACTGCGCAGCCTGATGCGGAGGACTATGATCTCTGGCTGAGATGGGCCTCGACCGGGCACAGTTTGCATAAGATTGCCGAGCCACTGGTGCTTCATCGCATCAGAAAGGGGTCATTCACCCGGCTGAGGCAGCAAAATGTTTACCTGAAAAACGCCACCACTAAGCGCAGGTTTATCATTCACGAATTATGGAAGGGTCGCCTGAACATGTTCGTGTGCAAGACAGTTTTGATGCTGATGGTTGACGTGGTGAGGGGAGTGATGAAAATGGCGTTCGGAAAAAAACGGAATGGATGAAGTACAGGCTGTATCTTCTCAAAAGGAGGTTTGAGAACCTGTTCATCCTGCCATTCATTTTGGCGGGACGGCTTCGTGCGCGCATCTATCCGCTCCAGGCGGAGTATGAAGTTTATTTTTTCTTTCCGTTTTATCATACCGGAGGTGCGGAGAAAGTGCATGCCTTGATTGCGTATGTGCTTAAAAACCGAAAATCCATGGTCATTTTCACGCGAAAATCTCACAACGACGGATTCAGGGCGCTTTTTAGCGACAGCGGTCATGACATCATCGATATTTCATCCTACACTGACAACAAGGTAAAATACTGGAATAACCTATTGTGGCGCGGGGTCGTCACCGGACATATCAACCGGCAAAAGAAAAAGCCGATGGTATTCAATGGCCAGTGCAATTTCGCATATAAGTGCGCGCCCTGGGTCCATTCCTCGATACGTCAGTTCGAGCTCATCCACTCATTCAACTCGTTTTCCTGGATACGTATTCCGTTCATTCCGTATTACCAGTCGACGGTCATGATCAGCCGAAAGGCGATGACGGATCATTACATGCAATACATGCGGCTGGGGATCCCCGACAACCTGGCGGCAAGGATCCGTTACATTCGTAACGGGATCATGACTCCACAGGATGTGATGCCTCGAGAAACGGAAGGCCGACCACTGTCGGTGATCTATGTCGGGAGGGGAACTTCCGAAAAGAGGGTGCATATCATTCTGGCCATCGCAAGAGCCTGTCAGGAGGCGGGGTTATCAGTAAAATTCACGTTGGTGGGCGACCTTAAACACCTGTTAAATGGTCGATTGCCGGCCAATTGCAAGGCGACGGGCAACATCTTCGATCCGGAGGAAGTGGACAGATACTATCGTGCCGCGGATGTGTTGATGCTGACATCTTCAGAAGAAGGATTCCCCATGGTGGTGATGGAGGCAATGGCTCGCGGATGCATCATTTTGACTACGCCGGTCGGAGAGTTGCCCGAGCATATCATCTCCAACGAAACGGGTTTTCTTTTTTCAAGCATCACGGATGAAAAAACCATAGAACAGGAGGGGCTGATCTGGATCAAATTCCTGATTAATCATCCAGACATTTGTCGAAACATGTCCGCCACTTGTATCAATTATGCCCGACGGCACTTCGGTATCGATCATTTCGAGCAGGAATACAAGAGGCTGCTGACAAGATAAATCACATTTTCTTGAAACCCCTGAGCTTCGTCATCATCACCTATAACAGGCCCGCCGACATGCTGGAGCTCGCAAGGAATATTGCGGAGCTTGACGGTGCAGCGGAACTGCTGGAGGAGGTCATCGTGGTGAACAATGCCTCCACGTCAGACTATGCTGATGTCAGGACGTACATATCACAACATCCTGAGATTCCATTCAGGTACCTGGATGCTCCTGAAAACCTGGGCGTGGCGAGGGGAAGAAATTTCGCCATCCGGCAGGGTCGGGCTCCGATACTGATCATGTTGGATGATGATGCAGAACTGAAGGCTCCCGACAGTCTGTATCAACTGTTGGAGGCGTTCAGTACAGCCGCTACGGAACGGCCTGTCGCCATCGTATCTTTCAAGGTGTTGTATCATTCGACCGGAGAGATGCAACGCAACGCCTTCCCGCACAAGCAATTTGACAGGCATTTCAATAAATCCTTCCTGGAAACCAGCTATTATGCCGGAGGGGCCCATGCCGTAACCCGTTCAGCCATTGAAGCGGTGGGGCTATACCCAGAGGACTTTTTCTATGGGATGGAGGAATATGACCTGAGTTACCGGCTCATCGAAGCGGGATATGCCATAACCTATTCTGACAAGGTGGTGATGCTGCACAAAGAGTCGCCGCTGGGTCGTTCGCCGCATCGTGACAAGGTCCGGATGATGTGGGTGAACAAATGTAAGGTGGCCTGGAGGTACCTGCCTGTGCTGTATTTCTTGAGCACAGCCATCATGTGGTCGGTGGAATACTTGCGGCAGACCGGGGGAGATTTGAACGGATGGCTGAGTGGGTGGCGCGCTGTTACTACCATTCCCGGAAAACAGGCCAGAACCCCGGTTGGATCATCGGCCATGGCTTATCTGCGAAAGACGAAGGCCCGGCTTTGGTATTGACGTCAAAGTGTGGCGATGTCCGAAAGGAATCGCTGCATCGCAGTACGCTTGGTTTTGTCGAAACTATAGTTGAGATTATCGCGGTAGTATGCCAGCAGATCGAATTCCGCATTTGGATATGCAGCGGCCACTTTATCCAGCTGACGTACACCAATTGAGTTAGCCATATTGAAATCACGGATGAAGGCTTCATCCAACGGTTTGTTGCTAACCCAGGTCGCAAAAACGAAGGGCATACCTGTATGAGCCTTCCAGGCAGTCCCCAGATCGTACATCAACCGTGAATGGCGTGCCTGATCAAAGGCCCGGTCACCAATGACCAGTCCACCGACACGCCCATGGATCTTATTTCTGAAATCTTCCGAACCGGCATTGCTCAGCAGCAGATCCTTCTTCCAATAATCCCTCAACAGCACCTTCATCAACATGACGGAGGTCCGGGATTGATAATCCAACAGAATTTCTTGGAGATGACCGATGGTTTCGTCTGCAAATAGGGCTACGGATGCCACAGGGCCGTCGCATCCAATGCAGAAATCCGAGATCAGATGATATTCGGGCAGTTGGGGAAGAATGGCAACCGGCACCAGTCCGACATCAATCTCGTCGTTGATGAGCATGGTGGCGACCCTGGCAGGGTAATCCTCACACAGGATCATGCGATCGGCTACCGGGTGATCCTTCAGTCCATAAAGCAAGGGCCTGGTATTCAAATAACTCACCGCACCGATCCTGATTTTCTTTTCCAAGGCCTTTACTGTAATTTTGGCGCAAACCTACGTCAATTCCTTCGAACGATGCCTGGCCATCATACCGCATCGTAACATCCCATAATCCCGGCATTCATGGATCTTAGCGCCCTCACCGCGATATCCCCCATAGATGGACGATATCGCAGACAACTTGGACAACTCGCTGCCTATTTCTCAGAATACGGACTGATCAAATACAGGGTTCGGATAGAGATCGAATATCTGGCTGCATTGTCTTCGGCTAAACTGTTCAAGTTACCTGCCGCCGGTTTGAAAGCGCTGAGGGAAGTGTACGGTGAGTTCACGCCCGAAATGGCCGCTGAGATCAAGGAGACCGAAAAGGTCACCAACCACGATGTTAAAGCGGTTGAGTATTTCGTTAAAAAACAACTTGAACGCATTGAGGCCGGCGGGCTCCGGGAATTCGTGCATTTCGGACTAACCTCCCAGGATATCAATAACACCGCTATTCCATTGTTGTGGAAAGAGGCGCTGGAGTTCGAATACCTGCCTGCAGTGACCAATCTGAACATGGAGTTGAGGCGACTGGCATCGGAATGGATGGAGATACCGATGCTGGCCCGGACACACGGACAACCCGCCTCTCCCACCCGATTGGGCAAGGAATTGATGGTGTTTGTCGAGCGGATCGATCAGCAACTAGAGATGCTCAGCCATATTCCCTATTCCTGCAAATTTGGGGGTGCCACGGGAAACTTCAACGCGCATGCTGTGGCGTATCCGAACATCAACTGGATCAGCTTTGCAGACCGTTTCTGTTCGCGTCAGCTTGGGCTGCAGCGACAGAAGTACACCACCCAGATCGAACATTACGATCATTTCGCCGCACATTTTGACGGGCTTCGGCGTATCAACACCATTCTGATCGATCTCTGTCGTGATCTGTGGACTTATATCTCCATGGAATATTTCCGGCAACGTACGAAGGCCGGTGAAATCGGCTCCTCTGCCATGCCGCATAAGGTCAATCCCATTGATTTCGAAAATGCGGAAGGTAACCTGGGCATCGCCAACGCCCTGTTCGAACACCTGTCTGCCAAGCTTCCCATCTCGCGACTGCAAAGGGATCTGACAGATTCCACGGTGCTCAGGAATATCGGTGTGCCCTTTGCTCATACGATCCTTTCCATCTCCTCCATTCAGAAAGGTCTCTCCAAGTTGGTATTGAATGAAGATGCGATCCGGGCAGACCTGTCCAATAACTGGGCAGTGGTGGCAGAAGCCATCCAGACGATCCTTCGGAGGGAGCAATATCCAAACCCTTACGAGGCGCTGAAGGAACTCACCAGGGGACAGCAGGGCATCACCCAGGAATCGTTGCACACTTTCATCAACGGACTGAAAGTCAGCGCTGCCCTCAAGAAAGAACTGAAAGCCGTGACGCCCTTCAATTACACGGGATTGCTGCCTGAATAAACCTGAGTACGCTCAGGATCACTTATGGATCTCCGAGGTGAAATGGAATGTGATGTCGGGGTTGTTATTCCGCTCGGTGTTGAGGAACCATTCGCTCTGTGCGAGATAAACGAGATGTCCATCCTTGTCATTCACCACGTTTGAGGTCTTGAACCGGGTGAAATCATCCAGTTTGCCTTGATCCTCAGAGGTGATCCAACAAGCCTTGTAGAAGGGAAGGGTGTTGAACTGGACAGAAGCCCCGTATTCCTGCAGCAAACGGTACTGTATGACTTCGAACTGGAGTTCTCCTACGCAGCCAATGATCTTCCTGTTTCCGTTGTGCTGCGTAAACAATTGAGCCACACCCTCATCCGTCAGTTGATTCAAGCCTTTTTCGAGCTGTTTCGTCTTCATCGGATCTTTGTTCACCACCTCCTTGAAGATCTCAGGCGAAAAGCTTGGGATGCCGGTGAAGTA
>CAJBZC010000423.1 GCA_903959965.1 uncultured bacterium | reverse complement strand
CTGCTGGAAGAGATCGCCCGCAGACAATTGGAACCGACGGTTTCCTATGTAATTGAAAAAGGACAAGAGCCACTGGTCGCCCTGCTGCCGGGCTCCCGTAAGCAGGAGATCCGCCAGAAACTTCCGGTGATGCTTGAGGTGGCGAAGCACTTTCCGGAATGTCGTTTTGTCATCGCTCAGGCGCCGGGTCTGGAAGACGATTTCCTGGATCCGTTCACCGCCGGATACCCGAATGTGGAGAGGATAAAGGGTGCCACCTACGGACTGCTGATGAAAGCTGATGCAGCACTGGTCACATCCGGCACCGCTACCCTGGAGACGGCCTTGTTCGGCGTTCCTGAAGTCGTATGCTACAAAGGCAACCCCATATCATTTCAAATTGCCAAACGCCTGGTCCGGGTGCCTTTCATCTCTTTGGTCAATCTGATCATGGAACGGGAAGTGGTCAGGGAACTGATCCAGGATGACATGAATACAAACAATCTGGTCGGTGAACTTCGTGGATTGCTCTACGATAACGCCCGCAGGGCGCGGCTTTCGTCTGACTATGCAGCACTGAAAACCTTGCTTTCGGTGGGCGGCAGGGCTTCTGAAGCCGCCGCGGACAGGATCATCGAACTGACATCATCAAACTAGCGGCAATGCATACCCTAATTTCTCAGTAGTTTGACCGTGAGGATGATCATCGCCAGGATGAACATGAACAAGGAGATCCGATTGATGCCATGCATGTACCTGACCCAGGGGGTGTTGGGTGCGTTGGGATCTTTTTTCTTCAGATATAGATATTCCCCCAATTGTCTGAGTATGCCCATGTTTCAAAGTTATGGGATTACAACACGAAAAGTCCCGCAAGGGTTCTGATCAGTCGTAACCACGTACATCCTGCCCGTCACAGAATGCACGGATTGCCTAATTTCAGGGTATGGATTCCATCACGCACATCGTCACGGGCGCCTGCATCGGAGAGGCCATGCTGGGCAGGAAGATCGGTCGCAAGGCGATGCTCTGGGGAGCATTGGCACAAAGTCTGCCGGACATCGACTTCGTGGCGGGAATGTGGATGGATCTGCCGAGCGAGCTGCTGGCGCACCGGGGATTCACCCATTCGTTCCTTTTTGCCAGCATCATGACGGTGCTGTTGGCCCTGACAGCGGAACGCATACACCGACCGCACGACATCTCACTCAAGCGTTTCCTGCGATTTTTCCTGATCGAGATCGGTGTGCACCTTTTCCTGGACGCCTTTAACAACTACGGAGTGGGCTGGTTAGAGCCATTTTCAGACCACCGCATTTCGTTCCACACCGTGTATGTGGCTGATCCTTTCTTTACGATCGTACCCATCATCGCCTTTCTTAGGTTGTTACAGAAGCGCGGGACCTTTAACGTGCGCCGACAGTGGGCCATGGCCGGGATCATCGCTCCGGCGGTGTACCTGGTTTATGCCGTCACCAATAAATTAACGATCGACCTGAAAGTCAGGTCTATGGCACAGAAACAGGGCATCACACATATCAGATATTTCACGACCCCTGCGCCGCTGAACAGCTGGCTTTGGTTCGTGGTCATGGAGCAGCGGGATGGATTCCAAATAGGTTACCGATCCGTATTCGATGGTAAGCCATCGCTGAATCTGAGGTTTTTCCCGCGCAACGACTCGCTGCTTAAACCGATATGGGATCACGAGGAAGTGATGCAGTTGAAAAAGTTTTCGCAGGGGTATTACACGGTTGAACAGCATGGGGATACGCTGGTCTTCAACGATCTGCGTTTTGGACAGATGATCGGATGGAAGCGCCCTGATGCAGGATTCGTATTTCATTATCATCTCACCCATCCGGAAGATAATGAACTGGTGGTTCAGCGAGGACGATTTGCGGGATGGGATCTTCAAACGCCATTGGATCTGATGCAAAGAATCCGCGGGCTTCCCTTGATCGCACCATCAGGTCAGTCGCGGTGATGCTGACGGAAATAAAAGGTGAACAGGAAGAAGACGATGCGGAACAGCGAATAACTCATCCATTGCAGTACACGCACGGGCCAATGATAACGCGTGCGGTATTCATCGGCCGTGATGCGCATGCAATCCGCTCCTATGATTGACTGCAGCCTATGGCGGACATCTGATCCAAAGGCTTCATCATCCACATCGAGGTTGAGTTCTACACTGGCGTAAGCACTGATGTTATTGACGTTATAAGAACCTGCCGTTACCCACAGGCCATCGCGGACTGCTATCTTTCCATGCAGGATATTGCGCCGGTATTCATAGATCTCTGCACCGCAGCGCAGCAGGTATCGATACATGAATCTCTCTGCATGCTTTGCCACGGAAACGTCTGAAATCCCTGCAAGGATTAACTTGACAGTCACACCGCGTCGGGTCGCATGCTTCAGGCTGCGCCGGATGGCACGTCCCGGCAGAAAATAGCTGGACATGATGATCACTTCCCGCTCTGCATCGCGCAACAGTTCAAGGTAACTTCTGGAGACCTGTCCCTTTCTATTCACCCAGTCGTTTCGGCGTACCCTTACCGGGCAGGTCGTGGCCATATCAAATACCGGAGAAGGATGCGAAGCGATCATCCGCCGCGCCGCGGAAGGGCTCCGCATCCACACCTGCACACAGGTTCTGAAGAGTTCAAAGGCCGCCTCACCTTCTACATCTACGGCCCAGTCGAGCCAGGCAGGCTGGCCGGGCAGGTCGTTGTACCGATCGGATACATTCAATCCGCCGACAAGTCCGCGCAGGGCATCCGCCACCAATATCTTGTGATGCATCCTACGGCCGACATACCAGCTGCCGCCCTGCAGCATAGGCTCGAAATAGCGGAAACGTAAACCCGAAGTTTCAAGGTCTTTCAAGAAGGCTTCGGATAAACCGCGCGAGGCATATCCATCAACCATTAGCCACACTTCCACTCCGCGCATGGCGGCCTCCCTGAGCAGGGCCGCGATATGTAGTCCGGTGGCATCTTCTTCGAAGATATAGATCTGAAGATGGATGGAATACCTGGCCGCCCGGATGATCTCCTCCATCGCAGTGAAATAATCACGGCCACCACGCACCAAGCGCGCGCGGTTGTAGATGGTGTAACCTGTGGAGACATGTCTTACGGGTCCGGACATGATTCGAAATTAATCAATGCGATCACATCCCTTGCAGTCGATTGCGGAAGGATGATGAAAATCAGTAGTTTTAATATGCACAGCCATGGTTGGCAAGGCCAGTGAAATCATATCTTCACTTCAAACCCTAACCTTGAAGATTCCCAAGCAGACAATGACTTTCCTGCAAGAGAGCGGTGGATTGGCCCGGTTCTCGGGCCGGGTCTTCACCGAGGGGCTGCGTCCACCCTTTGAGTTATCTGAATTTTTGCGGCAATGCTATCTGATCGGCAATAAATCTTTGCCATTGGTCGGCACTACCGCTTTCATCATGGGGATGGTGCTGACCATACAACTCCGGCCGGCACTCCTCTCCTATGGGGTCGAATCCGAACTGCCATACATTGTGGCGGACGCCATCATTCGGGAGATCGGTCCGGTGATCACGGGGCTTATCTTCGCGGGCAAGATCGGATCCGGCATTGGTGCGGAGCTCGGCTCCATGAACGTCACCGAACAGATCGACGCGATGGAGGTATCCGGCACCAATCCTTTTCGTTACCTGGTGGTCACGCGGGTGTTGGCGGCTACTTTGATGCTCCCGCTACTGGTACTGCTGTCCGACGCGATCGCAATCACGGGATCATTCATCGGAATAAATATCAAGGGTGTGATGAGTTTCAGTCTGTTCACAGACGAGATCTTTCAATTCCTGGATTTCACGGATGTGTTCCCGCCGCTGATCAAGACCTTCTTTTTCGGATTCTCCGTCGGGATCGTAGGGTGTTATAAGGGATATACTTCCAGCCGGGGCACAGAAGGCGTGGGACGTTCGGCGAACGCTTCCGTGGTGATCGCTTCGATGCTGATCTTCCTGATAGACCTGATCGCCGTACAGATCACCGACCTGCTGGGTTTCAACTGAGAAAATCAATATGAAGATCGACAAAGACATCCCAACCGATGACGCCCCGGTGATCCGGATCCGGGATCTGTCGATCGCGTTCGGCAGCCATGTCGTACTTGACGGGTTCGAAATGACCCTGGCCAAGGGCGAAGACCTGGTGGTGTTGGGCAAATCGGGATCCGGTAAATCCGTGCTGATCAAATGCATCATTGGACTGCTAACCCCGGATCGCGGAAGCATTCAGGTGCTGAATGATGAGGTTACCGAAATGGACCACCCCGCCCTCGACCAGATGCGGGCCCGCGTGGGGTTCCTGTTCCAGAGCAATGCCTTGTACGACTCCATGACGGTGCGTGAAAACCTCGAGTTTCCGTTACGCAGGCATTGGATACAATTGTCACAGGGAGAAGTGGACGACATGGTGATGGAAGCACTGACGAACGTAGGATTGGCGGAGACGGTGGACCTCATGCCCTCCGAACTCTCCGGCGGGATGCGCAAGCGGATCGCCCTCGCCCGCACCCTCATTCTCAAACCTGAGATCATCCTGTACGATGAGCCCACGACCGGCCTCGACCCCATCACGAGTCGCGGCATCAGCGACCTGATGGTGGAAATCGCCGATAAATACAAAACCAGCTCCGTGATCATATCGCATGACATGCGTTGCGTGGAGCGCACTTCCGAACGCATCATCATGCTGATCGACGGTAAATGTCATCTCACCGGCAGCTATGCGGAACTGAGTCGTTCCAAGGACCCTGTCGTCATGCCATTCTTTCAATGAACCGAACATGCCCCGACAACAACAACATCTAGCGAGACTTGGATTTTTCGTACTTGCCGCCGGCACCGTGCTCATCATAGCGTTGTTTCTGATCGGCAAGAATCAACACCTGCTCGGCTCACATTTCATGTTGCGCGCGCATTTCAGGAATGTGGCCG
>CAJBZC010000422.1 GCA_903959965.1 uncultured bacterium | reverse complement strand
GCTTCCAGGCCAACCCAATCGAACGGAACCGGACCTATGCCATGGTGAAATTCCGCCGGGGCATCTACCGCATCGAACTTGAAGATCTGTCAGACAAACGCAAGATCCTCCTAAAGGCCGGCGTCCTCAACAATCAGAACGAAATCAACCCACACTATCCGCTCATGGCTTGGGATCCCAAGGGATCTAAACTCCTGGTGGTGTACAATGCCGAAGGGAAGATCCGGATGTTCGTGTATGATATGCAGGCGCGGATCAAGACCTTTAAACAGGATCTGCCGGAAGAGTTCCAACTCATTCAGGATGCCCGCTACATGCTTGACAATAACACCCTGGTGCTGAGTGCGGTCAAGAATGGACAATCAGACATCTTTGTGTATAAGATCAGGGAACAGACCGTCCAGCAGATCACTAACGACCCGTACGACGACCTGGATGCCAACTTCGTAGCATTTCCGAATAAGACAGGGATCATCTTTTCGTCGAACAGGCCGACAGGCGATGCCCCCAAGGGCGACACTGTTCTCCCTGCACGACATGCCTTTAACATCTTCCTGGTCGACAACTGGAACCAGAGCGAATTCCGACAGATCACTCAACTGTCCAAACTGAAGTACGGACAGGCCCGGCTCCCGACACAGTATAACAGTAACCACTTCACCTTCGTCAGCGACGAAAATGGCATCGCCAACCGCTGGGCGGGCTTTTTCTCGACGCGTCGCGCCGGATTGGACACGATCATTAAGATCGGGGAGGAATACCTACGCAACCCATCCCGTGCAGAACTCGACTCCACCCTGAAGGCATGGGAACGACCAGAACCTGATTCTGTCGGATTTTTCTCCATCACAGACGACAGCACCTATGTTTTTCCGATCACCAACTATCAAAGTAGCCTCAGAGAAAGCCGAAGTGCAGGCGATAACAACCTAGTCAGTGAAGTACGACAGGAAGGAGAGTTGAAACTGCTCTATAAACTCCGCATTAACGAGGATGTCCTCAAACGCAGAAACATCAACCCGCGTCCCACCGATTTCATCCGTCGGCTCATGAACGAGGAACGCGCACGCCGGAACGACCCGACTGTTTACCCGACAACGGCACAGCATCGCGATAGTGTTAAGGCCAGGAATATCTTTCAGTCGGAATTCGACGCACAATTGGATTCGTCCGTGATTGAAGTGGGTGCCCTCGAACCCAAAGAGAAAGAGCCCCTGCTGAAGTCTGCAAAGATGTTCGACTATCGGATGCGCTTTTCAACAGACTATGTGGTATCCGGTTTCAATAACTCCGTGCTGGTAAATCGATTCCAACCTTATGGAGGAGGTTCAGGACCTATCTATCTGTCCAACACAGACGCCCTGAATGGGATCATCCGAATGGGCATCTCCGACCTTTTCGAGGATGTTAAATTCCTGGGCGGATTTAGGATTGCATCTAACCTGCGGGACAATGACTATTTCGCATCCTACCAAAACCTGAAAAAACGGATCGACTGGGGAGTTACCTATTTCCGTCAGATACAGAACCAATTCCCGATTTACGATCCGGTAAGAGAACCGCTGAAAGCCCGCTTGTTTAATATCATGTACTCCAATCTGTATCAGGGCAACATCTCCTATCCGTTTGATGAGGTAAGGAGCCTGCGGGCGCAGCTCGGTTACCGAAGCGACCGGGTCGTAATCAAGACGAATGTGGGAGATCCAAGATCTTTGAGTTACAACGACTCGGTCCTGAGGTATGCCCTCGCCCGTCTGGAGTACGTTCATGACAACACCATAAATCCGACGCTGAACATCTGGAACGGATTGCGATACAAAGTGTATGTGGATATTGCCAGCCGCCTGGCCAAGAGTAATGTACAAGGTCGAAATACCATCAACATCGGAGGAGACATTCGATACTATTATCCCATCTTCAGAAACCTGATCTGGGCAGGTCGCGGTTCGTTCGATATGTCCTGGGGTAACCAGAAACTAATTTATTATCTGGGTGGTGTAGATGGATGGATCGCCCCCAAATTCAATAATTCAAACCCGCCCGATCCAGACAACACCTATGCATTTCAGTCATTGGCCCTCAACCTGCGGGGTCACCATCAGAATGCCGCCAACGGCAACAACGCCATGGTCATGAACAGCGAGGTACGATTCCCTGTCTTCACCACACTGTTCAGCAGACCCGTGAACAATGCATTCCTTCGTAATTTCCAATTGGTGCAGTTCTTCGATCTGGGAGCGGCTTGGAACGGCCAGTTCGACAAACTCGCCCGTCCAACCAGCACCTATGGGACGCCCCCGGTTCAGGTCCAAATCAAACCTGGAGGGATAGGGCCCTTCATCGGTGGTTACGGCTTTGGTGCCCGAAGTACCTTGCTGGGCTACTTCCTGCGCCTTGATGCGGGATGGCCTATGGGTGGCTTCTTCGACAGAAAGCCTTATTACTACTTTGCCATGGGGCTCGACTTCTGATCGTCAAGCTCTTGCATATAAATATAAAGCCCCCAAACATGGGGGCTTTATATTTATATGCAAGAATGTAATCACTCATATTCATTTCCTCATCATGGTGGACGACCCGGATGTTGTCCCTACCAGAGGCGACTTTCGCCCATATGTTCGCTCTTTCAACTGAAGTTG
>CAJBZC010000421.1 GCA_903959965.1 uncultured bacterium | reverse complement strand
GTCTCCATCATCGTCCCATATTACAACTCAGAATCCTATCTTGAGCGTCTGATCAACTCGGTTAAGGGGCAGTCTTACCCGAATTTCGAATGCATAATGGTGGATGACGGATCACGGGACGATTCCTTTGCATTGGCGGGTGCATTGACAGCGGATGATGTTCGTTTTCAGAATGTCAAACGTCCTGATCAGTATCGCGCCGGTGGTCGTGGTGCCAAGAATTATGGATTCACCTTAAGTACCGGTTCGTTCATTGTTTTCTTTGATTCCGATGATTTGATGTACGATAATCACATTGCTGCTCGTTTAGATTATCTGATATCACATCCTGCAAAGGATGCCGTGGTGTCTGACTTCGGATGGCGGGTGCTGGAGGGCAAGCCCAAGCGTATATACAGATACAACCCGGCTATATTCGATGGTTTTGTGATCAATGTCAAAGAAGACTGGTTTTGGCTCAACTATATGGATCTGCGTTTCTGGTTCAATCCCGGAAATCCGATGTGGCGCAGGCGATCCATTGAGGATAAGCCCATGTGGGATGAGACGACCTCGATCGGAGAGGATCATGAGTATCATGCCAGGTTGATGCTTCAGGGACTTGACATTGGTCATCTGAAGATGGTCACCTGGGACTACATGGCCAATGAAACATCGATGATTTCCACATCCGAGGCCATCAGACCTTTGTTGAGCAGGTCTTACGGAAAAACCCTGGTGACCCGAAGCCTGATTCAATTTCTGGGCTTCCGACAGTCGCTCGTAAGGAAGGACCTGACCTGGCAAATGAAGATTCTGCGCAGGGTCGTGGCTTGCCCAGTTGCAGATCCTGAACGTTCACAAGCCATTGAAATCATGTTAAAAAGGGTTGGTCATGTCATGGAGATCATGGGATATGGAGACTTCCGGAGAAAAAGTGTGCTGGGGTTGCTCCGTCTGACGGCCTTCATTCATGGTAAGACCGGTAAGTTGTACAGCGCCTATCATTGGATCATCCGCGACAGGAACGCCACTAACGAAAACGATTACTTCACGATCTCATGAGAAAGATCAGGATACTATATACGATTCCAAATTTTGATACGGCGGGATCCGGAATTGCATTGATGAAAATGTGCACCCGGCTCGACAGAAATCTCTTTGAGCCCATGATCGTCTGTCTTCATGACAGGGGGGCATATTTTGAGGAAGTACGGCGCAGCGGTATTCCTGTTCATATTTATCCTTATCTGAGTGATCTTAAACCCAGGTGGCGACTATTTTTCAATATCATTCGCATCTCCCGTTTTTTTCGTTCGCTGTCTCCCGACATCATATTTTCCTATCACTACGCACCTAACTTTTCAGAAGTGCTTGCCGCCAGGTTGGCAGGTTGCAAGTTTGGCTATGTAAAGAAAAATATGGGATGGGAGGGGCCTTCCAGAAATCAATGGAAAATCCGAACCTGGTTTTCTGATGCCATCACGGTTCAGAATACGGATATGATGCGGTCATTTTTCCCAGGTAACAAGAAGGCCAGGTTGATTTCTATTGGTGTGGATCAGCAGGAGTTCCACCCAAGGTTACCTGATTCGAGTCTGAGAAATGAATTAGGCATCGAACTGGAAGAGCGGATCATCTTATGTGTGGCAAATCTCATCCCGAAGAAGGGGATAGATTTTCTCATCCGGGGGTTTGCATCATCTGCAAGTTTCAAACAATCAAGGCTGATCATCGTGGGGAACAATCAGACCATGCTTTGGAAGGAAACGCAGGAATTGATGTGGCAGTTGTCGACTGGTGATCGTGTTATGTTCATTGGTAAGCGTCCTGACATACCTCGTTTTCTCAGTATTGCAGACTTATTCATACTGGCATCCACCGGGGATGAGGGTGCTCCCATCGCGATTCAGGAAGCCATGTCTATTGGCGTTCCTGTCATCACAACCCAAACCCCAGGAAATCGTGATCAGCTCGATACCTTGCCAGATCAACTCATTCCACCTTCAGATGCAGAGGCGATAGCCGGAGCAATCGACCGAATGCTTTCATTGGATCAGGAAAAAAGACATACCATCATCTCAAAGCAATGGGATATCATTGATAAGCGCTATTCCCTCAAAGAAGAAGTTCGGCAGCATGAAGCGCTCTATAAATCGCTGGTAAACTTTGAAGAATTATGACATACAAAAACAACATCATTCCCGAAGATCAGGTTAGAACGGGCCCCAAGGATGCATTGGATCTACCTTCGATCTGTGTCTTTATGGCTCTCGGATATTTTTTGGGTGACAAGACTTTTTACAAGGGTCACAAGCAACATCTACCCGCCAGTATCACAGAGACTGATTATGCGGGGCGAGTCCTTTCCTCGGAACCCTATTTCAAATGGCATCATTCACCCAGAAACATCGGTTTTGAGCAGGCGTTGGATGAGTTCAGTCATCTGTTTGAAACCATTGTTTCCGAGCATGGTGAGGAGGGGTATACCATTCCGATTTCTGGTGGGTTGGACTCCCGAACCCTCGTGGCGGCT
>CAJBZC010000420.1 GCA_903959965.1 uncultured bacterium | reverse complement strand
GAATGAAGATTTTTATAACGACTGGCTGGGTAAAGGTTCATCTTTGAAGCTTCGTGGCAGCTGGGGACTCACAGGCAATAACAACATCGGTAACTACCGCTATGAGCAGAATCTGACTGGTGCAGGGGGCGTAGTGTTCGGCAGTACCGTTTATAACGCCGGATGGGCAGGAGGCATTACAGACGCCCGATTGGGTTGGGAGTCTACGGCCCAGTACAACTTCGGGCTTGACGCAACAGCTTTGGAAAACAGAATGTCTGTGATCTTGAATTACTATACAAGTCATTCTTATAATCTACTGTATAACAAAAGCATCTCTGCCATCTCCGGAGCGACCTCCATCCTAACCAATTTGGGGAACTCAGACATCAGCAATAATGGGATCGATCTGCAAGTGGATGCTAGGGTCATCAAAGGCCGTGATTTCAACTTCTCTGTAAACGGGAATATTTCCGTCAACCGGAATAAGGTCATCAGCCTTGGCGGCGCCGCTGAAATTCAAACCAATGGTGCTGAGCGCTCCTACATCACACATGTCACTAGGGAGGGCGCACCCATAGGGTCTTTCTATGGACTCAGGGTTGCAGGTATGGTCAGAGAAAAAGATATGGCCGGCATCAATGCAGACCTCGCTGTTTACAAAGCCAATGGAAACAAATTCCCTACAGGATATAAGTTAGCAGGATTTCCGATATCTACCTACGCTTCCACACCCATGCGTGCGGGTGATCTCTATTTCAAGGACACCAACGGAGATGGCATCATCACGGATACAGATAAAGAAGTCATCGCCAACCCGCATCCCAAATTCACCTACGGATTCGGTTTCAACCTTAATTACAAGATGCTTGACCTGAGCGCGTCTTTCAACGGATCTGAAGGAAATATGGTGCTCGATGGTCAGGATTATTACATCCGAAACATGGAAGGTTCCGGAAACCAATATTCTGTAGTAAATCAACGCTACAGGAGTGAAACCGAGCCAGGTAATGGTTATGAATATCGGGCTTCACGCGGAGGAACACAGAGCAATAGCACCCGTACATCCGATTATTACCTGCAGGACGGCTCATTCTTCCGGTGCACGAACATCACGCTGAATGCAGATCTCTCAGGCCAAGCCTGGTCGAAGAAATTAGGCTTGTCGGGATTAAGTGTATACGCTTCCGTGGATAATGCCTTCACCCTGACAAAATATCTCGGATATAATCCGGAAGTGGATTTCAATAATGGATCAAATCTGACACCGGGTGTAGATTATGGTAAATACCCGCTCGTCAGATCCTTTAACACCGGTTTTCGCGTACAATTTTGACAACATCAATCATTCAGAACATGAAACATACGAACATTCTGACGTTGCTGATGGCGGCCATTATTCTTTTAAGTGGCTGCAGCAAAGATTTCATAGAGCAGAGTAATCCCAATGCGGTATCCGTCGAGAAAGGCTTCGCCTCTGAGTCTGACATCACCGCCGGCGTTTATGGTGTTGATCAGGCGCTGCGTAATAATAATTGCGTTGGCGAAGGTGCGTCTCTGTGGACCGATGACAGAGCAGACGATATCAATACCACCGATAATCAGTCGAATAATGGCGAACCCTTTCAGTTCACCGCTTTCTCACTCGTTCCAAGCAATACCTGGCTGTTGAATCACTGGACGGCTCTCTATACGCCCATTTCCCGGGCTAATCTGATCCTGTCGGCCATGCCCAACATTAAGTTTGCCAGTGAAGACACCCGCAAAGCCTATGATGGAGAGCTCCGGTTCATTCGTGCCTTCATGTATTACAACCTGGTGAAGGAGTTTGGTGATGTGCCAGTGGTGACCGAAAGGCTGACCAGCGCCGAACAGGCCGAGGCCTTGACCGTTCGCGTCAAAAGGGAGAAAGTGTATGAATTGATCGTGGCAGATCTAAAATCAGCTTTGGCATCGAACATTGCAGTATCCCAAACAGCCGCCAATAAGGGTCGGGTTTCCATGCAAGCCGTGAACGCATTGTTGGGAAAGGTATATCTCACGATGGCTACTTCCTTTGAAACCGGGAAGGCAGAAAACCTGAATGCGGCCAAAAAATATCTCACAGATTGCTATCAGCAGCGCGGGTTCACGAAACTGTCAGATATCCCTTTCGAAGATGTGTTCAATGTGACGAAAAAATCCACGAATCCCGAGATCATCTGGCAGATCGTGTATAAACAAGGCGATGCCGCACTGTCTTCCGCACTTGCTCGAAATAATCAGGCCAGAGGCGAAAACATTAATTCGCTCTTTGTTTCTCAGGGTAATGGCGCGTTATTCACCAACGATCTACTCAAAGAATTTGAAGTCGGAGACCTCCGTACCACTTTTTCTGTCAAGTTTGCCGCCACGAGTAATCGTTATTTTATTACAAAGTTCAGGGATGCCAGCGCGGGTGCCGGCACATTGGGCTATGGCGGTAATGACTGGATCCTGATGAGGTATGCAGACGTGATCCTGAACCTGGCAGAAGTACACATGCTGTTGAATGAAACAGCAGCAGCCATTAGTTATTTGAATATGGTAAGGGAGCGAGCTAAACGACCCACTTACGAAACCATGCAACAGGATGCAGCCTGGGTGGCCAGATACCCCACCCTTAAACTGGCCATCCTGCACGAACGCAGGGTAGAGCTAGCATTCGAACATAATCGCTGGCATGATCTGACGCGCTTTTTCAATGCCACAGAACTCGTTGCTTATTTTAAAAGTAAATCTCAGGCTGATTATGATAACTCTCCACTGAGTAATATCACAACGAAAGATTATTTCTTCCCCATACCGTATAAAGAATATCTGATCAATCCCGCTGGTATGTACCAGAATCCCGGTTATTGATCCCAGAACTAACGCAATATAATTTCCGGATTCTTTGACAGGAGGGGATCCCACTCCGCAAATAGGCTGCAATTGTGCCATTTATGTTTGCACTTTCAGCTGTTGTAACCTGTGGATCACCCGGCCGGTCAGACACCAACCCCTGATCCGGCCCCGGATATCGATCGAAGGCGGTTCCATTTAGAGCCCCTTCGTTTCGATATTTTTTGCTGGTCGAACCATTCGCATCCGTCTTTGTTTAACAACGCACTAAATTAATACACACATGAAACACATGATCCTCGTGTCAGCCGTGCTGATCGCCTTCGCCTCCTGTGACAACGCCTCCAAGACCTCCGAAACCGGTGATGCCGCTGCCGCAACAGGCGCTACCCTCGCCATTGACCCCGCCGCCAGCTCCGTGAACTGGGAAGGTGCCAAGATGACGGAAACCGTGCACACCGGAGCCATCTCCCTCACCGAAGGATCCCTGTCCGTAAAAGAAGGCAAGCTCGAAGCCGGCAATTTTACCCTTGACATGAACAGCATCACCAGCACTGATCTTACCGATACGGCCATGGCCAACAAACTGATCGGTCATCTTAAAAGCGCTGATTTCTTCCTGACAGATTCCTTCCCGACTGCCAGGTTCGAGATCACAGGAGTGACGCCAGCCATGAGCCCCGACAGCGCCCAGATCGCAGGCAACTTGACCATCAAGGGTGTCACCCAAGGCATCAGCTTCCCGGCTAAGGTCGCAGTAAGCGACAGCACCGCAGACGCATCCGCCCGCATCACCATCAATCGCAATGACTGGGGCATTACTTGGGGCGGATCCAAGACCGACAAGTCGATCATGGACATGCTCAAGAACAATCTGATCAAAGACGAAATCAGCTTCACCGTCAAACTCAAGGCGAAGAAATAATCTGTCTTACGATATGAATTCGAAAAACGCCCCGCTTTGTGCGGGGTTTTTTCATGCCTTCACTTCATCACGGATCTTCATCACAGTTAGAAATGCTCAGATATTCTGTTAAGGAATTGATCTAAATAAAAGGGAGTAAATCTGTATCATAGTTGTCGTAGCGTCTGAGGTCCACACGATATCAATAAATACAAAAGGGGCACGGTCATCCGCGCCCCTTTCGTGTATCCATCACCGTGAGTGATCAGAAGTCGAGCGTCAGCCTGGCAAACAGGTAACGACCATTCATGCCGATCTGTGTCACTCGGCGGGAGTAGTTGAACTGGTTGTTCGATGACACCGCATTGTTATTGACAATATTCCGTGCGCTGGCAGAGCTTGTCTCCACGAATTGATCATAGGTGGGACTTCCCACGGTAACATCCAATCGCTTGTAATAACCCTTAGAAGCGATCAACAAGTCAGGATAGACGTCAAACAGGTTGTTCGCCCCTACGGATATCCGGAAACCTTTGTTCAGTTTGTATCCTACGGTCAGGTCGGTCGTGGTGCGTGCGCCCATCTCCTGGATATAGAACCAGTTGGTGGCTCCGCCGCCTTCAACATGTGTGACCTGTCCGAAATATGTGCTCCTCAGTAACGCATTGAATTTGCCGGCGCGATAGTTGAACGCCACATAGCCTTTGATCTTCGGGTTGCCATCCATTAGCGTAGCCTTGTTGATCGGACTCATGTAGGTGGATTCACGGCCTTTCAGCTTATCGGATACCTTGGTGGCACCCTGGATCTGACGCTCCGTAAATGTCCCTGCGAACTCGATCTTCAGGGATTGTTTACCCGGCATACGAAGGTTATAAGACATGATAGCGTCGACACCACGGGTACGCAGGTCGGTGGCATTGGCCATGAACACCCCGCGGGAGGCGTTGTTGAGCAGCAGGATGTTATAGATCTCCTGTTCCTGTGCATTGCCGCCGTTGCGTCCCTGGAAGGCATCGG
>CAJBZC010000419.1 GCA_903959965.1 uncultured bacterium | reverse complement strand
TGGCTAAATGATTAACTTTCATTCTCAGTTTCCAAATTTAAACACCCCGGAGAAAATATATCAAACTTGAAGCTTGGCAGGGTCATAGGCTTGTTCTTGTTGAAGCATCACCGTGTGGCATTGCCCGGTTTCGGGATAATTATGCATGATGCAGATGCCCTCGTTGATGGTCAGGACGGTGAAGAGCCTGAATCCTTTGCACCGGGAAGCCTCACTTTCATCGCTGATCCGAAGGTTTCGCCAGATGAGCTTTTGCTGGAATTCATATCCCGGGAGACCGGTAAGATGAAGTCCCTGGCTAAATCTGACATGGATTCATTCCTGCAATTCGGTTTTGAACTCATTAACATAAGCAAGCCTTTTCACCTGGAGGGCATTGGAATCTTGCAAAAGAATGCCAAAAACCAGTTGGAATTCCTGCAATCATCAGAATTGATCCCCCAGGATCCTTTCAGCAGAAACTCATCCCCCTCCGGAAGCCGAAAAAGAAGAATGAGCGCTCCCTCACCTGATTTGATCAGGAAATTGAGCCTGGGGCTGCTGTTGATCCTGTTATTGCTTGCCGCAACCATGACAGTCAGGTGGTTTATCAACCGGCCTGTATCGGAAGAAATTCCGGAGCCTGATACACAAATCTCCCTGCCGACTTCGTCTACTGATACTTTACAGCTTGCAAACAAACCGGCGTCCACCTCCGGTTCAGATCATTTCGGCGTGGTCCTGGAGCAATCCAGCCGTCAGCGTGCCTTCAAACGCTTCGCAGATCTTAAGGAATGGGGCCACAACGTACGATTGGTCACGAAAGATTCTGTCACGTTCAAACTGTATATCCTCATCAATGCTCCGATGCGTGACACGGCGAAACACCGGGATTCTCTGCGGATTTTCTTCAATCGCAGGGTTTGGATAGAAACACATCCGGATGAAAAGCCCTGACAGACGCCTCTATTTCGCCTATGTTTTGCTGGTGATTGCAGACCTGGTTTTCCTAAACCAACTACCGGAAATCCGCTATCTGTCCAAACCGCTCCTGATGCCCGTGTTATTCCTCGCCTATCGCCGGGAAGTAGGAATTGCAGATGCATTTTCCCAAAAGATCATGCTTGCCCTGCTGCTCTCCTGGGTCGGGGATGTAGCGCTCATGTTCCGCGGGGCCGGCATGTTTATCGCAGGTCTGTCCGCTTTCCTTTCAGCGCACCTGGTTTACATCTCCTATTTCAGATCTATAAGATCTCCAAAGACTTCATTTTTGAAGCGCCGACCTGTGATGCTCCTGGCCGTCGTGGTATTCGTGATCGAATTGTTGTATGTGCTGTGGCCGGGACTCGGATCATTGGCATGGCCGGTGTCCGTGTATGCCATCGTGATTGGCACGATGCTGGCCTTTGCGGGATGGCAGTACGGAAAACTATCCAACCGAACCGCCATGTTGTTCATGACAGGAGCCCTGTGTTTTGTGCTGTCTGACGCCATACTGGCCATCGCCAGGTTCCGTTTCCAGTTCATGTATTCCGGAACACTGATTATGTCAACCTATTGCCTCGCTCAATTCCTCATCGTAAAAGGCAGTGCGGCACATCTCCGGGAATTATCTGCTCCCGGCCTTTCGATGGATTAACGCTTATGCTTCGCGTAGCCATTAACGTTAGTATCAACCTTTCCCTTACTTTTGGACATCTGTGTGTAACTTCGCGCCGCCACCCGCCTGCATAAGACGGGTCTAACGTATACGCATACACGAAAATAAGGGGAGAACGCGCATGGAAGGGGCCGGAAGGTACAGGAGAAAGACATGGACGGAGCGAATGAACACCGGTCGGTTACTGGAATGGCGGATCACGAAGGAACCGGAAAATGAGGTCCCTTCAGGAAGTCGTATGCTGATATCCACACCAGTGATGGTGGATGCCGCCATCAGAAGAATTCCTCGGGGAATAAGTTTGAGCATCCCAGATCTGAGAGCAGCGGTTGCCGCTGAATACGAAGCCGAACATGTATGCCCGGTCAGTTTTGGGATGAATCTGAGAATCGTGGCGGAATCCGCCTATGAACAACTGCAGCGGGGTGTTCCGGTCGCAAACGTGACTCCGGTGTGGCGCGTGATACATCCATCCCACCCTCTGGCCAGGCGATGTTCCTTCCCCGCATCATTTTTGCTGGACCAACGGCGGCAGGAAGGTCTCTCCGATTGATTCATGATTCGCCAGGGTATCCCAAAAAAAGGAGTGACGGAATTTCCGCCACTCCCTGATATTGATGTCAACGATACGTCGTAAACCGGTTCGTAACCGAACGCTGGATTAATAGTCCATACCGCCCATGCCGGGTGCACCGCCATGGTTGTGTACAGGCTCTTCCTTCTTCGGCTTATCGGCGATGACGCACTCGGTGGTCAGCAGCATACCGGCGATGGAAGCAGCGTGCTCAAGAGCTACACGGCTTACCTTGGTCGGATCAATGACACCGGCGGTCAGCAGCTTTTCGTAGGTATCGGTCCGGGCGTTGTATCCGAAGTCACCCTTGCCTTCCTTAACCCGCTGTACAACGATGGAACCTTCAATGCCGGCGTTAGCCACGATGGTGCGCAACGGCTCTTCCAGGGCGCGACGAACGATGGCAATACCTGTGGTCTCATCTTCATTGGCACCCTTCTTCTTGTCGAGTGCTTCGATGGCGCGGATGTAGGCGATACCACCACCCGGAACTATGCCTTCTTCGACGGCGGCGCGGGTGGCATGCAGGGCATCATCCACGCGGTCCTTCTTCTCCTTCATCTCGGTTTCGGTAGCTGCACCGATGTTCAGCACGGCTACACCACCGCTGAGCTTGGCCAGACGCTCCTGGAGTTTCTCCTTGTCGTACTCAGAGGTCGTTGTCTCGATCTGAGCCTTGATCTGACCGATACGGGCGTTGATATCATCTTTCTTGCCCTTACCGCCTACGATGGTGGTATTGTCTTTGTCGATCGTCACGCGTTCGGCACGACCCAGATAGGTAAGGTCTGCGTTCTCGAGTTTGTAACCCTGCTCTTCGGAAATCACGATACCCTTGGTGAGGATAGCGATGTCCTGCAGCATTTCCTTGCGACGGTCACCGAAGCCAGGAGCCTTGACGGCTGCCACTTTCAGCGTACCACGGATTTTGTTGACGACCAGGGTAGCGAGTGCTTCACCTTCGAGGTCTTCAGCGATGATCACCAACGGAGCACCTTGCTGTGCGACCTTCTCCAGGATGTGGAGGATGTCCTTCATCGCGGATACCTTTTTGTCGTAGATCAGGATGTATGGGCTGGAGAGCTCACACTCCATCTTGTCGGGGTTCGTAACAAAATAAGGAGAGATGTAACCGCGGTCGAACTGCATACCTTCCACGAGTTCGATGCTCGTTTCAGTACCGCGTGCTTCTTCTACGGTGATGACACCGTCCTTACCAACCTTGCTCATGGCGTTGGCGATGAGCTTGCCGATCTCGGGGTCATTGTTGGCGGAGATGGAAGCCACCTGCTCGATCTTCTTGGAATCGCTTCCTACGGTCTGAGACTGCTTCTTCAGGTTCTCGACAATGATATCGACAGCTTTGTCGATGCCACGCTTCAGGTCCATCGGGTTGGCGCCGGCGGCGACATTCTTCAGGCCTTCGGTGATGATGGACTGAGCCAGCACGGTTGCCGTAGTGGTACCATCACCGGCTACATCGGCCGTCTTGGAGGCCACTTCCTTGACCATTTGGGCACCCATATTCTCGATGGGGTCCTCCAGTTCGATCTCTTTCGCTACGGACACACCGTCTTTTGTAACGGCGGGAGAGCCGAATTTCTTCTCAAGTACGACATTGCGGCCTTTGGGACCCAGGGTCACCTTGACGGCATTTGCCAGAACGTCCACGCCCTTTTTCATCTTGCCGCGGGCTTCTGTATTGAAGTACAACTGTTTTGCCATTATTCAGCAGTTTTAAGTTTTAAAAAGTGATGATGGAAGGATGGGATCAGGCGATGGCCAGGATATCCGATTCACGCATGATCAGATAATCCACACCCTCGATCGAAATCTCAGTGCCTGAATACTTGCCGTACAGAACAGTGTCACCGGCCTTCACGGTCATTGGCTCATCCTTTTTCCCGGGTCCGGCGGCCATTACAGTGCCACGCTGGGGCTTTTCCTTCGCTGTGTCGGGAATGATGATGCCTCCGGCGGTCTTCTCCTCAGCGGGAGCCGGCTTCACGATTACCCTGTCATGTAAGGGGGTAATGCTGAACTTCTTAGCCATAGCTTAAGTTTTAAAGATGGGTTTAAGAAATGAAGATGATGGTACTAAATTTTCGCCACAGAGATTTCTACAGCGTGCCAATCTCTGTACGAATACCGTACCAAGTGC
>CAJBZC010000418.1 GCA_903959965.1 uncultured bacterium | reverse complement strand
GATAGCGGCGCTTGTACGTTTTCTTGATCTCCAGCAGTTCTTTCAGCCCTTCTGGTACCGTGTGATCTTCATGGATGTGCCGAGTGATACGGCGGGCCAGTCGCACGAAAACAGGGGCGAGCAAGGTCATAACCACCGCACCGGTCACCAGATATATGGACAGCGAGCGCTCATCAATTGTCCACGCTTCCATGAGCATGATGGGCACAGTGAGCAGATAGAAAGCTGTCTCCAGCCAAAGATTACGGCGCAGCTTCATCAGCAATCCCCGGGAACGGGGCACTTTACAGACCACCGTTCGATTCATGATCGTCACCGGCTGTTCCAACCTGCTATTGATCCCTGATTTTAGTGCATCAAGATCCATCCCGCCCTTGTTTTTGATGTTCACAATCCTCCTTAAGCCGCTTTCGTATGCGATTAAGCCTGACACCGATGTTTGACACCGACATCCCCATGATCTCCGACATGTCTTCGTAGGAACAATCTTCCAGATATAATAGAATGATGGCCTTATCGATCCTGGACAACCGGTTGATGGCCGCATACATGAGCTGTACTTCTTCCTCATATGGGTCCGCCTGTGTTTCGTTGCGAACCCATTCCTGACCGACAGCATCTTCTCCGAACCTGCGCTTTTTCCTGAGATGTGTGATCGCCGTATTCAGCGCTACGCGGTACAGCCAGGTCGAAAAGCGCGATTCCTCCCGAAACCCTGCATAGGAACGCCAGGCCTGACAGAGGATCTCCTGAAAGAGGTCCTCCCGGTCCGAAGGATCGTCGGCATACAGCCGGCATACCTTGTGGATCAACCGTTCGTGCTCAGCGATCCGTCCAAGAAAAGCATGTTCACTGGCGCTCATCCGGTGATATCAATATATTTCGGTAACGGTGCATGCATACAAACCGATATTCATATGTCGCATTCGCCGGCAAAAAATTACACCCGAATCAAATATTGACCGTTCAATACGATCCTCCGGCAGCTACGGTCGCCGAACGTCTTCCTTCCAAATACTTTTCAGTTACCCGTTGCCGTGAGTGCGCCGAGTGCCATTTCCGGGTTACCCCATTTCGTCACCAGCCGTCGGACTTCAGCCTCCGTCACCGGGATCACCGTGCCATGGCGGGGATGAAAGTCCATAGACACCTCTTCGTCCGCGACCCGAAAATGCTCAAGATCCCGGGTTCTGCAGAACTGATAACGCCCCGAAGTATACACATCATACATCAGTACATATTCATCCGACCCGTTGAGTTTATAGACACCGGCCCCCTCAACAGGATCCCTGGTCTGCTGAACATATGGGTCGCGCTGTACATAGCCTTCCGTCAACCTGTCGGATACCGCCACCTTTATGCCTGCGCCTCGGCCCTCGGTCTTGAAGAACAGGTGGAAGCGACCATCTTTCTCCACGATGTCGCCATCGATGCAGGCGCCGCCGTCGGGCGGAAAGAATAACTGGCGGGGCTCGTTGGCCAAGTCTGTGAAATCTTCATTGGCATATGCGTAATAGATCTTATCCGGCTCGTTCATGCCGTGTTTCATCGACCAGTAGATCATGTATTTATCCGCACGGGCATCCCAGATGGTCTGAGGCGCCCATACACGCAGCAATGAGTCCTGGCCGGCGAATCTGCGTTGGATGTTCACCACCTTCGAAGTCCAGTGCATCAGGTCTTCAGACTTCAGCAGCACCATTGCCCGGTTCGAATTCCATCCCAGGGCGGATACCATGTCAGTGGCCACCATCACAAAGCCTTTACCATCGTGCCGGCGCAGGATATGCGGATCACGCACCCCACCGGTTGAACTGATATCAGGAGAATTCAACACGGGCCGGTTGCGGTTGAGGGCATGGAAGCGAAACCCGTCTGTGCTGACGGCGAAGCGAATGCTCTCCCCTTCCCTATCATTGCTCGTGAAATAGGTGAACAGATATCCTGTGGTCTTCAGATCTTGCTGTGCATGAACTACTGCCTGAATAGTCAGCATAGAACAAATCAATAACCATCGACGAATCATCCCGGTAAGTTTTGTTCAAAGTATGACTGGCGCTCAGGATTCCCATCATGCACCATGCCGACATTCATCAATACATGTCAGGCACATATATATTCATTTGTACATGAAGCGGTAGTGCTCCCTCACCCGGCAGCGGGGATCGGCGTCTCCGGAACATCTTCCTGTCCCATCGCCGCGCGCTTCATGCGTCGGGCTGTATCATGGCCCAGATAAGCATCAATGCGATTTTCAGCGAAATAGATCAACGGCGTTAGGATGATCGCCATGCTGAATTTATAGGCATAATTCATGAGGCAAATGGCCAGCACCTTCTGCCAGCTCCAGTCATTGCCGATCTTGAAGGCGATAAAGAGTACGATAAAGCTGTCAACGAACTGGGAGACCATGGTGGAGCCCGTCGCCCGCAGCCAGACATATTTATCTCCCGTCTTCCGTTTGATCTTATGAAACACGAATACATCCACCACCTGGCTGACCAGGAAGGCTGCCAGACTGCCAAAGATGATCCACATGCCCTGGCCGAAGATGGCGGAGAAGGCATCCTGCATATTGGGCACCCCTTGCTCCGTCTTGGAAAGCACCCACCACTCAGGCGGCGTCGTACCCATGGCGAAGTAGAACATCACGAAGGCATAACCGATGAGTGCGACCGCCGTATAAGAAATTCGTCGGACTGCTTTGGGACCGTAATACTCGTTGACAATGTCGGTGACCACAAATTCCAGTGGCCAAAGCAGTACGCCGCAGGTCAGGGCAAAGGACAACCCCGTTTCCCCGAACAATGTAAAATTCACAGGATCAAAGCCCAGCAAGGCTTCCAGTGAAAAAATCTTTCCACCGATGCATTCTGCGATGAGCGCATTGGCCACGAAAAATGCAGAGATCATCGTGAAAAGTCTGGCCGGCTTATTTTCAAGGATTTGTCTGACCATGTAGCGTTTGATTATTTAACCAACATACGGAGATTTTGGGGACATTGGCTTCCATTCCTAAAAAAAGACAGCGGATTTTTCCTGTTGATGCAACAGTCGACATAAACCCTTGTCTAACTTAGCGTGATCAGGCCCCAGTCGACATACTCGCCCGACCCCACCCTTCAACATCAGTTTCGGGAGGCTTATGACCGGTATGCCAAACGCTTGTACAACACTGCACTTAGAATCGTCGGACAAGAACAGGATGCCGAGGATGTCCTGCAGGAATCATTCCTGGATGCATTTCGAAACCTCCAATCCTTTGAAGGACGCGCCTCCATGGGAACCTGGCTGCATCGGATCGTCGTCAACCGATCTGTGAACCTGCTGAAATCCAGGAAACTCATCCTGATGGATGCTGAACCGGAGATCCCCGTTGATCCGCATTCCGATGAGGATGCGGCAGATCTGACCCTGCAGGTTGAACAAATCAGAAAAGCAGTGATGGCATTACCAACGGGTTACCGCACCGTGCTGAGTCTGCATCTGTTTGAGGGATACGACCACGAAGAAATCGCTTCGATCCTGGGCATTGCGCATACCAGCGCCCGCAGCCAGTATCACCGTGCAAGAAATGTCCTGCTGAAATTCATCCGCCAAAAAGATTAACATGAAAGACCCACTGAAAACATTCATCGAACAACATCGGGACGAATTTGACAACGCAACACCCGATGATGCCCTGGTTGAACGCACCGCCTACAAACTGAGTTCGCATCAACCGGAAAGAAATGCTTCAAGGATTCCTGCGTGGATCAAAATATCGTCTGCCGCATGCGCATTGGTATTCGTATCCTATCTGACCATCCGGATGACGGTCATGACATCAGATCCAAAGAATATGCATGCGGTTGGGAATAAAGCCACGCTATCATACCCAGATCCCTTGCTTCAACGTATTGATCCGGGTTCGGCACATGAAATGCAGCTCCTGGCGCAGGAAGCCAGCCAGCGTGAATCCGGCCTCACTATGCTTCGGAAGGATGATCCGGCACTCTATCAACGATTTCTGAACGACCTCTCGGAACTTGACAGCGTTTACCATTCCTTACGGGAGATGTTGACCCGAACCCCCAATCATCAACAACTGATCGAG
>CAJBZC010000417.1 GCA_903959965.1 uncultured bacterium | reverse complement strand
CTTTGGTACGCTCCCAGGACGACCGGATCGTACCTCTTACAGATCGGTACGCTGCGGAAAACCGATCCAGCCCCTTAACAAAATGCGGCGCCAGCCTCACCCGTTGAAATCCCGGATATGCCTCTTCCGGTTTTATCCCGCCGAGGGCCTTATAATACCACGCACCGATCTCCCCAAACATGATGTGATTCATCGAAATGTCGCGTTTTGCATCCACCGGCCAGTTTTCGAAAAGTGTCGTCGCACCGTTCCGAATCCACCATCCCCAAGACGGGAAATCCTCCTGCAGGGCCACCTCATACGCCAAGTCGGCATATCCGTTTTCGCTCAAGGCATTCAGGATCGATTTTGTGCCCAGCAGTCCTACATCAATGTGTTTACCATCCGCCCTGACCCGGGCCGCCAGTTTTGCCGCAACGCTCCTGCGCAGTGAATCCGGTACTAACCCGAAATGCAGCGGCACGCTGAGTTCTGTCTGAAAACCGGATCCATAGATCTGCTCTTTTGAACGATAGAACTTTCTATGGAATGCGGCTTTGATCTTTTCGGCTAACGCCCGATATTTCAACGCATCCGACTTTTTCCCCAGGATCCCGGCGGCCTTGGCCAGGATCTCGGCATCCTTGAAATAATAGGCCGTGGAGGTGAGTTCTACCGGTGTTTTTGACTTGACCGGCACCCAGTCGCCCAATCCCCAGGTGGTGGTACCCTCCGGACTTACCTCCGTGATCCTGTCCACATACCTTCGGATGTTATCATAACAAGCCGCCAATAGCGTCGTGTCCCCATAAAACAGATAAATGTTCCAGGGGATGATGGCAATGGTGCTTGTCCAGTCCGGCCCGTTACCCCATTCATAGCCCCATCCCCCTGTAGGGATGATCGATGGCAACACGCCGTTGGGTTGCTGTTCATCCCGATGATCGGCCAGCCATTTTTCATAGATCGTGATCCCGTCGAAATTGTACAGCCCCGTTTCGGAGGCGATGTGTGCATCCCCGGTCCAGCCGTTCTTCTCGCGTTGCGGACAATCGGTTGGATATCCAAACAAATTTGAGAGATAAGACTGATTCGTGGCTCGCCAGATCGCATCCAGTACAGGATTCGAAGAGGAGATCCTCCCGACCGGAGGCACATCGCTGTGCATGAAATGACCGGTGATCGTTCCTTTGTCAACCTGGACAGGTCTGCTCGTAGTCAGTTCTACATATTGAAATCCCTTGTAATTGAAGCGTGGCTGAAAGGATTCCAGGCCATCGCCTGAAAGGATGTATACATCCGTCTGAAACGGATCCGAATCATCCTTAGGGCGATAATGTTCGATGATATTCGATTGGTCGACATGTCCGTCAAGGGTCAGTCGTTCACCGTGTCGCAGGCGGATGACAGTGCCACGACTTCCCCGAATCCGGAGTTCAGACACGCCGGCGATGTTCTGTCCGATGTCGAACACGTAACTTGTATCCGACCATTTTTTCACGGACACCGCGGGAATGGCTTTGGTCGCGCGGATGGGATGCATGGCCTGTGCCACGATCAACGGTGCAGGTGCGGAACGGAGGATGACAGGCTTCCAGGCCGTATCACGGTAACCGGGCTCGGACCATCCCGGGATCTCGCGCCTCGCATCATGATGCTCTGCTGTATAAATGCTGTTGAAGATGACGGGAGAGAGGGTAGATCGCCAGTCTTTACCCGTGGAGATGGATTCTGTAGTACCATCTTCATAGGTAATGCGAATGTCTGCGCAAACCGCTGGACGATTGCGCCATGGCGCCTTATCGAAATTCCATACCGCCATGGATTGATGGTTGTACCATCCGTTGCCCAGCAGGAATCCCGCTGCATTATCACCCTTTCGAAGCAGGGTTGTCACATCGAAGGTGACATAGAGCAACCTGCGGTCGAAACGGGTGTAGGCTGGATCCAGTTGATGATCCCCGACCCGCCTGCCGTTGATATGCATTTCGAATAATCCGCCTGCGGAGACGTATGCCCGGGCCGACCTAACGGTCTTGGTTAAACGAAAACTTTTCCGGAGGTAAGGGGCTGCCGGCTGATCGATCCCATATCCATCGCTGATCCAGGCGCCTTTCCAATGCTGGGTGGATATCATCCCCGTCTCGAAATGGCCGACAGGAGAGGCTATGACGCGGCCCTTACTATCGGTTACGTATACCCTCCAGTAGTATCGGGTGAAGGGCAAGAG
>CAJBZC010000416.1 GCA_903959965.1 uncultured bacterium | reverse complement strand
TTGTGGACCATGCGTCAGTATGCCGGATTCTCCACCGCAGCCGAGAGCAATCAGCGGTATAAATATTTACTCTCACAGGGGGTGACGGGATTGAGTGTGGCCTTTGATCTGCCCACGCAGATTGGCTATGACAGCGACCATCCGATGGCCGAAGGGGAAGTTGGGAAGGTGGGCGTGGCGATCGACAGTTTAGAAGACATCGCCACGCTGTTTGATGACATACGACTGGATGAGGTCTCCACGTCCATGACCATTAATGCAACTGCACACATCCTATTGGCCTTGTATGTTGCCCAGGCGAAACGACAGGGTGCTGATCTCTCGAAGATTTCCGGAACCATACAGAATGATATCCTCAAGGAGTATGCGGCACGAGGCACGTATATTTTTCCGCCGCGTCCCTCTATGCGAATCATTACGGATATCTTCGAATGGTGCAGTCGGGAGTTGCCCAAATGGAACACCATTTCCATTTCAGGCTATCACATCCGGGAGGCCGGTAGCACGGCGGTTGAGGAAGTAGCCTTTACACTGAGCAATGGGAAAGCCTATGTGAGCGCTGCGCTTGAACGAGGATTGGATATCAATGTCTTTGGCAGGCGTTTGTCTTTCTTCTTCAATGCCCATAACGACATTTTCGCAGAGGCTGCCAAGTTTCGGGCCGCAAGACGCATGTGGGCGGAGATCATGCGATCCATGGGAGCGACGGATCCGCGTGCCATGATGTTGCGATTCCATACGCAGACCGGCGGCAGTACGCTCACGGCGCAGCAACCGCTTAACAATATTGCGAGGGTCACCCTTCAGGGGCTTTCCGCTGTACTGGGCGGCACACAGTCGCTGCACACCAACGGTTACGATGAGGCGCTGGGACTGCCTACCGAAGCAGCTGCCCGCATCGCATTGCGTACCCAGCAGATCATCGCTTATGAAAGTGGGGCACCCGATACGGCTGATCCGCTGGCAGGTTCCTATTATGTCGAATACCTTACAGATGAAACGGAGCGAAGGGCAAAGGAATTGATGGATGAGATCGACACCATGGGCGGAGCGGTATCTGCTGTGGAGCAGGGATTCATACAGGAACGGATCGCCTCCAGCGCATATCGGTTTCAAAGGGAAGTGGAGGGAGGAGAGCGTATCATCGTCGGGGTCAATCAATATCTTTCTGATGAAGCATCAAACATTCCGGTGATGCGCATTGACGACGGAGTCCGGCTGGTGCAGGCCTTGAAGCTGGAGGCACTAAGGTCACGCAGGGATGGCTTTGCCGTCACGAAAGCGCTGAACTCCATCCGGGAGGCCGCGACTGGTTCAGAGAACCTCATGCCACATATCCTGCATGCAGTGGAACAATATTGCACCCTTGGAGAGATCTCTGATGTCCTGCGCGGCGTCTTTGGCGAATTCAGAGGCTGATCCGGAGGGGCAGATCCTCATAAGAGTTTGCGGGCTTCGTAACGCAGGGCTTCCAGCACCACGGGATACAGTGAAGCTTTCGGATCCGTTTGGACCAGTTCCATGATCATACGGGACAATTGCATGCCATTTGCCTCGGGCGGTAATGCTGCCGACAGGTTTCCGATGATGAACACATTCTGCTCCCTGTATCGTTGAACTGCATCCCATGCGGCATCTGTCACATAGACCTGCTGGGTGATATTGTGTTCTGCTTCGTTCCGGATCTGACCGATGAGCAGTCCGGCATACTCCCGCTGCTGCATGCCTTCGCCCTGGATGCGGTGCACTATGTTATGCAGGGCAATCCTTTCAGTGAGCAGGATCAGTCGTTCATAAGCCTGTAATTGCAGTCGAATCATCTCGCGATCTCGGACCGGCTCCGGTGATGAAACCGTAGCCACCACCTGTGGTGTTGTCTCGGATTTGATCTGTTTCCTGTCCCTGAACCAGAAAAATGAATAGAGACCTGCTGTCAGGACAATGCTTGCAAAGCCGGCGAAAAAAAGCGTATCATTTATCATTCGGAAGGGATGAACGCAAAAGTACCAAATGCGCCTGAACTTCTGTTTGCGTTCAATCTTCTTAACTTTGCATTCGCAATACGGATGAATATGACAGACATAAATACACCGGTAACACTGACTCCTTCCACGGTGAAGGAACTAAAGCGCATTCTGTCGGAAGACAACATTCCTTCTGGTCATCGACTTCGCATCGGCGTCAAGGGCGGCGGCTGCTCCGGCCTGACCTATGTGATGGCTTTCGAGGAGCCGAAACCGGAAGATGAATGGGTGGAGATCGAGGGGATTCCCTGCATCATCAATCCGGCCCATGCGTTGTATCTGCATGGAATGGAGATCGACTGGGGGACGGGTCTGGATGCCAGGGGATTTGTATTCAACAATCCCAATGCATCCTCAACCTGCGGATGCGGCACTTCTTTTGCAGTTTGACACAGCTAAGACAAGTTCATTCAGTGAAGGCTCCCAACGGGAGCCTTTTTCATGGAAGGCGTTGAATTGCAGCCTTAGTGGAATCTCGATTATTTATGTCAGGTCTTCACATGAAAACGCCCCCGATCATCATCGGGGGCGTTTCTATTTGGGTAATGACAGGTCCCTTATTTACGCTTAGCCGGTGCCTCGTCCTGCTGCATGCCGGTTAGCGGCTTGCTGCGGGCAAGGTCAACCAGTACAGGGGCGGCCACATAGATGGTCGAATAGGTACCGGTGATGACACCGATCAGCATCGCGAAGGAGAAACCACGGGTCACTTCTCCACCGAAGATGAAGAGGATGAGCAGGGTCAGGAACACGGTCAGCGAGGTCATGATGGTACGTGACAGGGTCTCGTTGATGGACCGGTTGATGATGGTGCCCTTATCTGCACCCTTCATCAGGTGTACATTTTCCCGGATCCGGTCGAACACGATCACCGTGTCGTTCATCGAGAAACCTATGACTGTGAGGATGGCCGCGATGAAGTGCTGATCTATCTCCAGCGGGAAGGGAACCAGATGCTTCAGGAAGGAGAATACGATCAGGGTCACAAGCACGTCGTGCATCAGCGCGAAGATGGTTCCAAGTGAATATCTCCAGTCGCGGAAGCGCAGGAAGATGTAAAGGAAGATCGCGATCAGTGCGAAGATGGTGGCTTTGACGGCACCCTTCTTCAGGTCATCAGAGATGGAAGGCAGTACCGTTTGAGAGCTTTGGATGTGTTGACGCTTGAACTCGTAGTAGCTCTTAGCGGAGCCGATCTCTTCACGGAGGGCATTATACATGGTAGATTCAACGACGGAATCCGCGGATTTACTCGGGTCATCGATCATGAAGGAGGTCGTCACGTTGAGCGTCTTGTTGTCACCTACCGTTTTGATGATCGGGTTTTCACCGTTGAAGGCCGCCTTTAGTTTCTCTCCAACAGCGGAAGTTTCCACTGCCTTATCGAACCCAATCGTATAACTGCGGCCACCTTTGTATTCAACGCCCTGGTCGAATCCATTGAACAGCGCACCAACCCCAAGTACCAGCACTACAATGGATATCATGTAGGCAATCTTCCGGTACTCAATGAAGCGGAAGTTGGCATTCTTAAGGATATTATTGCTGACGACGGAGAAGTACTCGAAATGGCGCTTCTTGTTGGTCCAGAAATCACTGATCAGGCGGGATACCAGGATACCGCAGAACAGGGAGAGGAGGATACCCAGGATCTGTGTGGTGGCAAATCCGAGGATTGGACCCAGACCGAAGTAAAACAGGATGATGGCGGTGATCAGGGTCGTGATGTGGGAGTCAAGCACCGGCGGCAGGGAACGGCTATACCCGTCGTTCACTGCGGTGAGATAGCTCTTGCCCTTGCGGAGTTCATCCTTGATGCGTTCGAAGATGATTACGTTGGTATCCACGGCCATACCGATGGTAAGTACCAGGCCAGCGATACCAGGCGCTGTGAGGGTGGCTTCCAGTGCACTGAGGATACCGACCGTGAACAGCAGGTTCAGGATCAGGGCGATGTTGGCGACCCAGCCACTGGTATTGTAATAAACCAGCATCAGGGCGAAAATGACGAGGAAGGAGATAAGGAAGGAGAGACCTCCGCCCTTGACGGCTTCTGCACCGAGGGTAGGTCCTACGACCTGCTCCTGCACGATCTTAGCCGGAGCAGGCAGCTTACCGGACTGGAGGATATTGGCGAGGTCTTGTGCCTCTTCTACGCTGAAGTTACCGCTGATTTCGCTGGTGCCGGAAGTGATTGGGTTGATGACGTTTGGCGCAGAATAAACAATATCATCCAGTACAATGGCGATAGGCTTGCCTACATTTTCAGTCGTCATATCCGACCAGATCCTTTCTCCCTGCTTGGTCATGGCCATCTTGATGGCCGGGCGACCGCGGTCGTCATAGTCCTGGCTGGCCTGCTGAACGCCGTCTCCCTCGAGTCGGGCCTTTTCGCTGCCTTCCGGCATCTTGAGACCATACACAGGAAGCACGTCACTCTTCACACCCTGGTCATTCTTTTCGGCGACGCCGAAAACGATTCGGAGGTTGGTGGGTAACTGGCTGCGGACATTTTCGATCCTAAGGTATTCGTTAAAGGTGGCGGTGTCCTTGCTAGAGATGTATCCCAGGTTTGGAGCAAATTGCTGACGTCCGTCGGTACCCTGCTGGGGACCGATGGGCTGGAACACCCTGAACAGAGATTGTTCCACATTCGCCGTTTTTGCGGTATCGGCCTTCGCCGGTTGGTTTTGAACCAACTCCCCGATGGTGGCGGTCTTGTTGGTGTCGCCGGCCTGACGGGTTTTAGCACTTGTATTGCTGTCCGCTACCGGTGTGGATTTCACCCCGCTGTAATAGGTTTTAAGTGCGTTTTCCGCATCGGTCAGCGGCTTATCCAGTTCTCCGATGTTGTACACCTCTACGAACTGAAGATTGGCCGTGGCCTGCAGATATCTTCTTACTCTTTCGGGATCATCCTTTACGCCGGGAAGTTCTACGGTGATGATGCCTTTCGTCTTGTCCAGTTGTACGT
>CAJBZC010000415.1 GCA_903959965.1 uncultured bacterium | reverse complement strand
GTTGATCCTGATTTCGGGATTGAGGATCGGCATGGATGTGCGCACCCTGACATCGTAGAAATTATTAGGCAGGAACTGTTCCTGCACATTGGCGATCTGCGGAAAACGGTTGCTGGACGTGAGCTGGTTGAGCGTCGCATATACTGGATTCAGGAGATCTCCAACCGGAAGTGAAATGGCGCGGCCACCCTGCGCCAAGGTGTACTGCGTCTCCAGGGACACGGTGGGACCAAACAGCGTCTTTGCCTCGCGGATCGCCAGCATGGCCTTGTCCAGCGAAACTGACTTCTCCTTCAGCACTAGGTTGCTTTGCAATGCCGCGACCACATAGTCATCCAGCGGTGGTTGTGCCGAAATGTGGGTAGAGACAAGAAGCATGACCGACAGGATCAGTCGGGATTTGAAGGCTGATCGCAGCGCGCGCTTATCAGGGGATTTATTATTGTTTTTCATCTCCTTTCTATGAGTATTTTTAATGAACATTGTTCATTATTTATTCAAGAAAATCAGAACGATCGAATCATCCTGATAAAATATTCCACGCCCTGCTTAAGCAATTCCTCTTCCCGGGTATGCTCATAAACAATACAGCGCCCGCGGCAATACAGCGCGCACATACCGTGCATACCCGACCATATCATGAAAGATAGGTACTCCACATCCATATCTCTGAAATGCCCTTTTTCGGAACATTCGGTGAGGATTTGCTTTAACAGGCCGAGCGTCCGGTCACCCATCTCCCATTTTTGCTTGTCGAATCCACTCTCGATGGGGGCCTCCATGATGAACATCAGATCATATAACTCCTTGTTATTCAATGCAAATTCCATGTAAACACGACCCATGGCCACCAGTCGCTCCATCGGATCCGAAACATGGAACAAAGGCTGCATCATCCCGAACAACCGTCGGAATCCTTCCTCATGCAAAGCGTGGAAGATCTCATCCTTATCCTTAAAATACAGGTAAATATTGCCCGCACTGTACCCGATGCGGTCGGCAATGCTCCGAAGACTCGCCCCCTGGAAGCCCTTCTCGAGGAAGATGCTCTTGGCCGCTTCCAGGATCAGCTGGCGCATTTCTTCGCGGTGCATCGTTGTCTTAAATCCTGGCGACATGGGAACAAAAATAATGAACAGTGTTCATTTACAAAAAATATTTCTCACAAACCAATTGTTATCTAAAATTGATGCTATGGGCTAGCCGGGAGTAAAATAATGAATGAGAAATGATAACATTTAAGAGAAAGATTGGATTTCCTTTAGCATGTAATCCCGGTAGTCATGTACTTTCTTGATTACAGAAGGATCTACAGAAAAACGCTCCAACACCCATTGTTGAACAGAAACAACTTCCTTGTAGAGCTCCTTGCGATGACATCTTGCAATGATACTATCTGGATGGCGACGGTGGATATTCGCATTTTTCCGGCTGTAGGCCACTTTACCAAATAAAAGCAATCGGACATAAAAAGCATAGTCAGCAGCAATCTTGTAAGTAACTATCTCTTCCGAAAATCGTTGCAGTGTCTCGATCAACGCATTTCGGTTGAATAGTACTGCGCTTACATTTGGAATGGAATTCAAAACGGCGAGTGGCTCTGTTATTTCTGATATGCCATCAGCCACCCGGTCGGATGCCCAAAGCCTATCAGATGTATGCTGCAGATAAAAATCATAATTATCTGCATAGAAGGATCCATTACCATCCATCTGTCTGCTTTCACAATAACTCAGTACTATGGCTGGATCAACCAAGAAGGGAGTCAACACAGTTTCAAGGAAATCTGGATCAGACAAATCATCGGCCTCAGCTATCCAAACATAATCACCTGATGCAGCCTCGATGCCCTTTTTCCACTGTTCAAAAACGGAACCAGAATTCTGTTCATTCCGAATAACTGTTACATTGACTTTTCGCTTCAGCATCCACTGTTCTAAGACCTGAAGACTGTCATCATCAGAAGCATCATCCACCAGAATGATTTCATAAATACCGATCGTTTGAGAAAGAATGGACTCAAGTCGCTCGATGAGATAATGGCCATAATTGAAGTTAACCACCACTACTGAAATTCTGGGACACTTAAAGCCAAATACCCTTAAGATATCCAATACATTCCCCAAAGTTCTTCTTCTTGACAGACCAAATGCCGAAAGCAATTTGGTCAGGAAGAGCAATCGGTTAACCATACGTTCAGTTGATATTTTAAGACGGTCCAACTTGAAAATAGCCTTTAATTTTTTTTGATCGTTGATTTGAGGGCCAATGAT
>CAJBZC010000414.1 GCA_903959965.1 uncultured bacterium | reverse complement strand
GCGATCAGATGCGCGCGCAGCGGAGCTCCGATGGCATCATAGTAATGCTGCAGGAATACCGCCTTCAACTTGGCCACGTCTACATTCGACGGGCATTCACTCTTGCATGCATTGCAACTCAGACAGAGATCCATCACTTCATAGATCTCCCGGTTGTCGTATCTGTTTGATTTATCGGAGCGTGTCAGAAATTCCCTCAGAATATTCGCCCGGGCGCGGGTCGTATCCTTCTCATCCCGGGTCGCCATATAGGATGGACACATAGTGCCACCGGACAGATGTGATTTTCTGCAATCCCCGGAGCCGTTGCACTGCTCGGCATGCTGCAGGATGTCCTGATCTTGAAAGCGGAAAATTGTGTCGAACGCCGGAGTCTGCTGTCCTGCATCATAACGCAGGAAACTGTCCATCGGCGGGGTGTCCACAATCTTTCCTGGATTGAAGATATGTTGCGGATCCCAGGTATCCTTCAATTGTTGCAAGAGTGTGTAGTTCCGGTCTCCGATCATCTGTCGGATGAACTCTCCCCGAAGTCTGCCATCGCCATGCTCTCCGCTCAACGACCCCTTGTATTGTTTGACCAATGTGGCGATCTCTTCAGCGATAACGCGGAACAGGCGATGCCCATCCTCCGTCTTGAGGTTGATGATCGGGCGCAGGTGTATCTCACCGGAACCCGCGTGGGCGTAGTGTACACTATAGAGTCCATGTTCCTTCAGGATCACATTGAAATCTCTGATGAAATCGGGCAGGTCGTTCACGTCAACCGCCGTATCCTCGATCACTGCTACGGCTTTTTCATCGCCGGGCAGGTTGCTAAGCAAACCGAGTCCTGCCTTTCTGAGTTTCCAGATCTTTTGTGTATCCTCTCCGAATAGCAGCGGGAAATGATAGCCATATCCGGCTGCCCGCATCTCGGATTCAACGGCAGCTGCAATGGCCAGTATTTCTTCGCGCGTGTCTTTTTTAAATTCTACGACCAGGATCGCACCCGGATCTCCCTGCACAAAAAATCGGTTCTTGCGCTGTTCCGGATTGTCTTTCGTGCATTCCAGCACGTAGTGGTCGATTAGTTCGCTGGCCGTAGGGGCATGCTTCAATGCGATCAGATTCGCCCTGAGCGATTCGTCCACGCTGTTGAAATGGACACACAGCAGACCTGTTTCCCTGGGCGGCAGATCGACCAGGTTGAGCTTGATTTCCGTGAGGAAAGCCAGAGTGCCTTCCGATCCCGCGATCAGTTTACAGAAGTTGACATCAGGTTCTCCGGCTGTGAAGGGGGCTGTGTCAAGCAGTAGGTCGATCGCATAGCCGGTGTTCCGGCGCTCCACGGTTTTTTTGGGGAACTCCTTCCGGATCTCGACCTGGTTATTGTAATCGGAGAGCATGCTCCGGATCGACCGATGAATGCGGCCCTCCAGGTCGTCCTGCTCACATTTATTATGAAACTCATCCGGGCTGAGCGATTTGAATTCCACTTCGGAGCCGTCACTCAACATGGCCTTCGCTTCCAGCAGATGCTCCCGGGTGCTTCGGTAGACGACCGAATTGGAGCCACAGGAATTGTTGCCGACCATGCCACCGATCATCGCCCTGTTAGCAGTCGATGTTTCGGGACCGAAAAAAAGTCCGTATGGTTTGAGGTGAAGATTCAGCTCATCACGAACGACACCGGGTTCCACCCTGACCCATTTCTCCTGTGCATTGACTTCCAGGATGCGGGTGAAATTTCGGGAGACATCCACTACGATGCCATTGCCCACCACCTGTCCGGCGAGTGAGGTGCCGGCGGTTCGGGGGATCAAAGACGTGCCGTTCATCCGGGCGAAATCGATCAACTTTCGGATGTCATCCTTGTCGCGCGGGATGGCCACGGCCAAGGGCATTTCCCGATAGGCTGAGGCATCTGTTGCATACAGGATGCGCATCTTTCGATCTGCATGAAGGTCTCCCTTCAGGCTGCGGGCTAGTTGTTCCAGCTTTTCTTTCATCAGACCAGTCAGAATATCTAAAAGTGGCAAAGGACGCTATGATCAGTAGCGTCCTTTGTATTTATTGATGCATTTGATCTGTTACCCGAGCTTGTTGCGCAGGTTCTCATCTATGGCATCCAGGAACTCTTCAGTGTACAGATAGTGTTCGCCATGGGTCACTTTGTTTCCGTGGATACAAACCGCCAGATCCTTTGTCATTTTGCCGCTTTCGACCGTCTCGATGCAGACGGCTTCGAGCGCGTTCGCGAAATCGATCAGCGCCTGATTTCCGTCGAGCTTACCACGGAAGGCCAGCCCACGTGTCCATGCAAAGATCGAAGCGATCGGGTTGGTGCTGGTAGGTCTGCCTTTCTGATGTTCGCGGAAGTGACGCGTCACCGTTCCGTGCGCAGCCTCAGCCTCCATCGTCTGCCCGTCGGGCGTAACCAGTACGGAGGTCATCAGTCCGAGTGAACCATATCCCTGTGCGACAGAGTCACTCTGAACGTCTCCGTCATAGTTCTTGCAGGCCCAGATGAATCCGCCGTTCCATTTCATCGCACTGGCCACCATGTCATCGATCAGGCGATGTTCGTAGGTGATGCCGGCGGCGGCAAATTGGGTTTTGAATTCTGCTTCAAAGATGTCCTGGAAGATGTCCTTGAAGCGGCCGTCGTATTTCTTTAGGATGGTGTTTTTGGTGCTGAGGTAGAGCGGCCATCCCTTCTGCAGCGCCATATTCATGCAGCTGCGGGCAAAACCCTTGATGCTCTCATCTGTGTTGTACATGGCCATGGCCACGCCGCCACCTTTGAATTGGAAGACCTCATGCTCGATAACCTGTCCGTCTTCACCCTCGAATTTCACGGTGAGTTTTCCCTTGCCGGGCACCACGAAATCTGTGGCACGGTATTGATCGCCAAAGGCATGTCGGCCAACAATGATCGGCCTGTCCCAGGTCGTGACCAGACGGGGGATATTCTTGATCACAATCGGCTCGCGGAACACTGTTCCGTCCAGGATATTGCGGATGGTGCCGTTCGGGCTCTTCCACATTTGCTTCAGTCCGAATTCCTCCACCCGCTGCTCATCCGGGGTGATGGTCGCGCACTTGATGCCCACACCATACTGCTTGATGGCATTGGCGGCATCGATGGTTACCTGGTCGTTCGTCTGGTCGCGATACTCGACGCCCAGGTCATAGTATTTAATGTCCAGCTCCAGATAGGGGAGGATCAGTTTATCCTTGATAAATGTCCAGATGATGCGTGTCATCTCATCGCCGTCCAACTCCACCACGGGGTTGGCCACCTTGATCTTTTGTGCCATGTTGTTGATTCTTTGTTACGGGGCATGAAGTTACGACAAAACGATTATTGCAACCGACCTGACTTGTCTGATGCCTTCCATCGCCCCTTCCAGTTGACTGTCAACCAGCAGATCTCAGCGGATTCTGCCGTGTTGCGTGTGCTTCGATGCCCATATTGGTGATTATAAAGCAGGGCGAGGGTGAGTTCAGGAGACATGCGCAATGCCGGTCCGACAATAAATCGATTGTTATCCAGCGTATTATGTATGATCTCCTTTCCTGTATTCAGAAAAAGTTCGTCGGCAACAGTAAACATTAAGATGGGAGAATTTTCCTCCCGGTGTCCAAGCCTGGCCAGACGTATTGATGTTTGTAGTCTGTACCTGAATCTCATATTGAAATGATGGCTTGCCGCATTACTCCCGTTGGTAGGCAACTCTAAGAATCTTGCCTCTGCCCGGAATCTTTGTTGCAGGGTTCCCGATCTCAGGGTGTATGTCCGACTTAGTTCCTGCCAAAATCTCCACTCGAGTCTGTTGGTACGGCCCTCTTGCTGGAAACTGAACCTTGCCAACCCCGTCACTCCCTGCAGGTAATATGGCAGACCATACCCAATACCCGCCCTGATCAATCGTTGAGCTGGCCACATTCCGTTATGCGTCTGACGCATACCCGCATCCAGTAAAATGGAGAATTTCTCGGAGATCTCTGTCTGTGTGTAGATCTGCATCCATTGCTGCGAACTGTGGCCAATACTGCGTTCCTGGCCTTTCGACGCAAGTGATCCTGCCAGCAGGAGCACCATCAAATACAGGGTCATCCAACCCTTGGAGCGTACCCCAACCCTTGGAGGGTTACCCCACTCTTGGAGAGTT
>CAJBZC010000413.1 GCA_903959965.1 uncultured bacterium | reverse complement strand
TTCTAATAATAAGGAACCAGATAGTGGCGTGATCTATGACCAAGCTGTCAAATTGAATAATCACTATGCTTCACTAGATTATCCCCTGAAAATAAGACGTATTAAATTCAAAGATCCAGATACAGGAAAGATTCTTGTATTTCTAACGAATAACTTTGATTTGAAGGCGGCTGATATAGCTCAGCTCTATAAGAATCGATGGAAAATTGAACTATTTTTTAAATGGATAAAACAGCATTTGAAAATTAAATCTTTCTGGGGCCAATCAGAGAACGCAGTGAAATCACAGATATGGATAGCGATCTCCGTATATGTACTGGTGGCCATAGCGAAGAAGCGATTTATGATAAAACAGACCCTTTACGAAATATTACAAGTTTTGAGCATCTCGATTTTCGAAAAAGTGCCTGTAAATCAACTGTTTGCAGAATACCAGTTACAATATTTCAAAGAACAAAGTGATAATCAATTGAAAATGTTTGACTTATAACGCAACGCTAGTGATTTTTTAAACCAGATCGATCCATAAGCCTAAGCATTCAGGCCGGCATATTACATTCGGGTGATTCATATCCATAACCGGTAGTAAACTCAAGTTCTGTGAAGTCCAACAGGGGGACCACAAATTCTAAACATTGATATCTGTCGATTTTGACCAATTATTGATCGATATGCACCGGCACTCGTTCGTCACTTTCCGAAATGAGCAATTACGATCACTGACACAATGGTCCATTCTTTGAGCGGCTGATATTGAATCAATGATGATCACTGTAAAACTTCGAAAATGATTTGACATTCCGACTGGTATGACATCTCCATCAGATCTAAAAAATGGTTTCATGGGTGCGCAAAAGGCAGTGAAATGAAGTACTTTTAAAAACTATGTCTTGGTGAAAGAATTGAAAACCGATCATACTAATGAAATACCGAAGGCTGGGAAAAACAGAATTGAACGTATCCGTCATTGGATTCGGGGCTTCTCCGTTGGGAAATGTATTTGACGATTGTGATGCTGCGGAAGGCATCCGGTCCGTGCATTGCGCCATCGACCTGGGCATCAATTTTTTTGATGTGGCCCCCTTCTATGGCCTCACCCTGGCCGAAACACGATTGGGCGATGCCCTCAGAGGAAAAAGAAATGACATCCTGCTGGCTACAAAATGTGGACGATATGGATTGAGGGATTTTGACTTCAGCTACCAGCGGATCTTGGACAGTGCAGACGAATCGCTGAAGCGACTGAAAACAGACTATGTAGATCTGATGCAACTGCATGACATCGAATTTGGCACCAGAGAACAAGTGCTGAACGAAGCCATCCCGGCGCTCCTAAAAATTAAGGAATCCGGCAAAGCCCGTTTTGTGGGCATTACTGGATTGCCCGTCTACTATCTGGCTGACATTGCCCGGGAAGTTGAAGTGGATACCGTGTTATCATGGGCACACTATAACCTCCTGCAGGATGAGATCAACCCGGCACTCGTGGGGCTCTGCCAGGAAAAAGATATGGGACTGATGAATGCCGCTCCCCTTCTGCAACGTATTCTGTCAGATGCATCCATCCCATCCTGGCACAATGCACCCGCCGAGTTGAAAGCAATGCAGGCGCCACTGCTTGCCTGCTGCAATAAATATGGCGTTGAACTCAGTGATGTAGCCATTCGCTATGCCATTGATCACCCATTCATTTCCAGCACCATCATTGGCATGTGCGACGTGGCCAATGTGAAAAAGAATACGGGCGTGCTTAACTTTTCGATGCCGGATGGACTGCTGGATGAGATCGAACAACTGGTGGCGCCTGTCAAGAACAGGATGTGGTTTGAAGGTGTGGCCGAAAACAATCTACCCAGAAAAGATCAATAGGATGAAAGCACTGTATTTGACGGCCATTGGAGAAACGGCCATCAGGGAGATCGAAATGCCCAGACCCGGGCCTGAAGAAGTATTGATGAAGATCGGGATGGTTGGGTTTTGCGGAGGAGACCTCAACGGATTCAAAGGATTGTTTGAGCTCCAGGAATATCCCAACATTCTGGGGCATGAAGTAGGTGGGACCATAGTGGAGATGGGGGCAGCTGTACCGAATTCCCTTCAAGAGGGCATGCGGGCTACCATCTATCCTTACCAAAATTGTGGCACTTGCATCTCCTGTAGAAAGGGACGCAGGAATGCCTGCCAGGACAACAAAACCATGGGCGTCAGGCGTCCGGGCGCCATGACCGAATACATTGCCATACACTGGAAAGATGTGCATGTGTCAACAACACTTTCCCTGAAAGCATTGGCATTGGTTGAGCCGTTGACCGTTGGCTTTCACGCGGCTTCCAGGGGAAGAGTTACCCCACAGGATACGGTGGCCGTCATCGGATTGGGTATGGTTGGACTGGGTGCCTTGGCTTCTGCGGTCAACCGCGGAGCCAGGACCATTGCCATAGATCTGGATGAAACAAAACTGAAGATCGCGCAAAAAATAGGCGCTTCACATATCATCCAACCCAATCTGGCCAACCTGCATGATGCACTCATGGACATCACCAACGGAGATGGTCCCGATGTGATCATTGAAGCGGTAGGCAGTCCGCTCACCTATCGTACGGCCGTGGAAGAAGTTGCCTACACAGGAAGGGTTGTCTGCATCGGATACGCAAAATCGCCTGTGGAATTCAATACAGGATTGTTTGTGAGAAAGGAGATCGAAATTCTGGGATCACGCAACTGCACCGATGAGTTTCCTGAAGTGCTAAAATACCTGGAAGCAGGAAAATTCCCTATTGATGAAGTGGTCAGCAAAACCGTGGCCATTGATGATGCAGGAGAAGCACTTGCCCATTGGGCTGCGGATCCAACAGGGATCATAAAGATCATGGTTGATCTAAATCCATTGAATCATGATTAGATCTGCCGTAACCATTGCCCTGGTACCCCAAATCAAAACCGGACCCTGGATCTTTTGGGACGATCTGGAACACAGCATGAGCAAAGCCGCTGAATTGGGATTTGATGCCATTGAACTCTTCACTGCTTCCGTTCATGCCGTTCATTCGGATACGCTTGAGATATTACTAAAGCGATATAACCTGAAACTTGCTGCGGTGGGAACAGGAGCTGGAAAGGTGATCCACGGATTGACCCTTACAGATCATGACAGCGACATCAGACAAAAAGCCATTGTATTTATTCAGGAGATGATGGAATTCGGCGCAGTTTTTGGTGCCCCCTCCATCATCGGGTCCATGCAGGGAAATTCGACACCCGAAAACACGCACAGTCAAAGTATGGAATTGTTGGCAGAAGGATTACATATCCTCGATCAACATGCCGCATCCCTGGGTGTCAAGCTCATCTATGAACCACTAAACAGATATGAGACCAACCTCATCAATACCCTGGAGGATGGGGCAGCTTTTATTGAAAAATATAAATTCAACAACATACGGTTACTCGCAGATCTTTTTCACATGAATATTGAAGAAGATGATCCGAAAGAAAGTATTCAAAAACACATTCAACACATCGGCCATGTACATTTTGCGGACAGCAACCGTAAACCGGTAGGTTGCGGACATGCCCAAATGAAAGAGATTACCGATGCGTTAATTACATCGGGATACGATGGATATGTATCTGCAGAAGCCTTCCCCTGGCCTGATCCGGATCAAGCAGCACTGCAGACCATTCGTTCATTCCATCAATACTTCAAATAAACATCCTCGTAAAAGAATTTCTATGCAACGTTTTTGTCTGGCCCTCGACCTGGTAGATGACCCGGAACTGATCAAAGAATACGAACAACACCATGCAAAAGGCAGTGCATGGCCTGAAGTCACCCAACATGACATTGATGCCGGTATCAGCAATATTGAGATCTTTCGGACAGGCAACCGGATGTTCATGATCCTGGAAACGAATGACGCATTCACCTTTGAGAAGAAGGCATTGTTTGACGCCACAAATCCCAAGATCGCAGAATGGGAGGCATTGATGTGGAAATTCCAGTTGCCATTGCCCTGGGCCAAAGAAGGAGAGAAATGGGTGTTGATGAAACGGATATTCAAATCTTAAACCTTATCAAATATTTCAGGTCAATAGAGAAAGACACTGATGTATGAGGTTGATTTTTGCATCTTTGTTATTCCTGACCGCCGCTATGGGTTGCGGGAAATCAGGTACTGCCGCAGCAGATGAAAAACCGGGTGACCGGCTGCCTGAACAAAAGACCATAAACATTTCGTTCGACGGGTACGATCGGAGTTTCATCATCTATCTACCGCTGGGGTACAACAATGCCGGCAAGATGCCGCTCCTGTTCGTTATCCATGGGGGAAGCGGTACTCCCGAAGGAATGATCCGGCTCGCTGACTTCAGGCCGATCGCCGATAAGGAGAAGCTGGTACTGGTCTATCCTGCAGGGCATCAAAAAAACTGGAACGATGGCAGGCCCACCACGCCGAACCAGATGGGGATCAACGACGTCAGTTTCTTCAACCGGATGTGTGACTACATGATCGCCAACCACTCGGTGGACGCCAATAGTATCTATGCCACGGGTATTTCGAATGGAGGATTCATGGCTTCCAGACTGGGTTGTGAACTGAGCAACAGGATCGCAGCCATAGCGGTGGTGGCCGCCACCATGGAGTCGACTTCCGTTTCTCCTAACTGCAATCCCAACAGGCCAGTTCCGGCGATATACATCCATGGCACTGCTGACCCGCTTGTGCCATTCACTGGGGGATTAATGACGGCTGGTGGTACGGCTGGTGGTACGATCCTCTCTCATTTCCAGGCGATCGACAGATGGGTCGGCCTGAACCGTTGCAACAATAACCCCGTCGTATCTGATCTTCCCGACATTGCCAACGACGGCACTACGGTCAAACAACGCGTGTATTCAGGAAGCATCGTTGGGAGCGAAGTAGTGAGTTATGTTGTTTTGAACGGAGGACACACCTGGCCTCGGGGCTTTCAATACCTCAACGAATCCATCATCGGTCTTACTTCTCAGGACATGAACGCCAACGAGGTAATTTGGGCTTTTTTCAAGAGGTTCAGAATTTGATAAACTGAATCGTCCGAAGCTTTGAAATCCATTTCGATTTCTCCAGTAAAACCTCCCATAGGCTTTATGGGCGAATTGGTAATAAATATGGGTTGTCAGACATGAAAAAGCTGCCGAGGGTGAAAGCTGTTGATTTATGTAATGCAGAGAAATCTTTACCTGACACTTGAGCTTAACACCCATCTATGATCAAGACTGACAAGGTATGACAGTTGGGAG
>CAJBZC010000412.1 GCA_903959965.1 uncultured bacterium | reverse complement strand
TGCGAGTGGGTCATGATCCTGGACGCCGATGAAGAACTCCGTATTCACCATCCCGACTGGCGACGCAAACTTAAGCCGGGGGTTACCTATTCTGCGATGTCGAAGGGAGAGCGACTTTCTGTTAACCGGATTTTTTTGCTGTGGCTCTCTGGAATGGAATGGACATGGAAGGGGCGGGTCCACAACTATCTTACGGCCGGAGAAATCTATCCATACCAACATTTGAATGATTTGTACATCCACATACATCTCTTTCGGGGAGCCAAATCAAAGCCCTTTTTAAGCGGAAAGTCTAAGGCCGCTGCCGATGCCGACCTCATGGCAGAGGAACTCCGCGGCATGAAACCGGGAAAGCCACTTGCCCATCGCTTTTTTCAATGGGCGCATGTGTTGTTTTTGAGCGGATCGATTCGTTCCGCCGGAGAGATCTTTTCAACCCTGGCCTCTGATCCAGTCATAGGCCCTGGGATTCGATATGCTTCCGCCATCCTCGCCGGCAGATGCTGCATGACAACCGGAGAGGGCACGGTCGAGGGCGAGCGTTGGTTTGACCTGGCCTTTTCCATTGATCCTGAAAGGAGGGAGGCATTATTCTACATCGCCCTCGCCACCGCGGCCACAGATAAGCATAAGGCCCTGGCCATGCTGGAAAAGGCATCCCATATCATTGCCCCGACAGGGGCTGTGTTTTATCTTGAACACGATCTCTACGAATGGCGGACACATCATCAACAGATCCTTATACTTACCGCCATCGGTGACACTGACCGCGCGGTTGAGAAGGCTCGGGAGCTTGTCAACAGGGGGGGGATACCCGAAACGGAAAAAGGCTTTTTATGGCAAGTCCTGCAGCGAGGCATGCCCCCGCACGACCCGAATCCCGAACGGTCGTGATCCATGACCATTGACAGCCATCCTAACAATCTCGTAAATTCGGACACTTGAGCACGATCTTCGGAGCATACGACAGGAGTGGCCGACCTTTGGCGCCAGAGACCGCCGTCAGCATGAGGGCTGCCATGCGCCATTGGAAGCCGGATGCGGAGGAGATGCAGCTTAGTGGTGATCACTTACTTGGACAATGTCTGCTTTCCGCCCGCATGCCATCGCACGATCCTCGTACAGGCCCGCTTAGCATCGATGATTGCATCATCGTGGCAGACGCCTTCCTTCATAATCGAAAAAGCATCCTGGCACTTCTTGCAACATCAGGCGAATCACCTTCGCCGGATGCCGGAGACGATGAACTGATCCTCAGGTTATACATGGCCAAAGGCTGGCAGGGATTCGATCAGCTTATCGGAGATTATAGTTTCGCCATCTTCGACGGGCGTAATCGTGAACTGGTGCTCGCCCGGGATGCCTTTGGCATCAGGCCAATGTTCTGGCTCGATCGCGACGGACATCTGGTCTTTTCCTCCGAACCCCGTGGCATTCTTTCGCATCCTGCCGCTGATCCGGCGATTGACCAGTCATTCGTGCTACATCTGCTGGCCGGTCTCCCCCCCGATCCCAAGGCCACCTTTCATCAGCATATCCGTATCGTTCCCCCTGGATATATCCTTCGTGCTAATTCATTTTCGGTTAGCCTTCACCGTTATGTTGAGCCCAGGATCCCGGACCGGATGCAGCGCATCTCCCCGGGGGATGCACAGGCCGGTTTTCGCGAACTATTGACAGAGGCTGTCAGGTGCCGCATCGAAGGCGCACCGCTGGTGGCCACTGAACTCAGCGGCGGACTGGACTCCTCTGCCATCACCTGTATGGCCGCCCGTTTGTTGTCGGATCAGCAACAGTTGCATGTGTTCTCCAACGTACTGCCCCTCGGGCATGATGCTGCACTGGAAGATGAATCCCGATATATCGATGCAGTCATCGGCCACGCCGGTATCAGGCATGTCCATAAAATTTCAGAGAGCGGACGTAAGGATTTCCGGGAGGCGCTCGATCTTGATCTTGATGTGAACGGAGGTGTCGAATACATGACCAGCATGTGGCTGGAACCATTCAGACAATGCATGGAATCTGAAGGGATCAATATTGTCCTCTCGGGTTTCATGGGCGATCATGTGGCTACTCATTCCGGTCGAAATTATTGGGCCGACCTGGCTGACGAAGGGGCGTACCTGCGATTCATGGCATCTTGTTTGAAGCATGGTCGACCGGATCTCTTATTCAATCGGATGCTCAGGCGAATACTTCCAGACGCATTGATAGAGACCATCACACGGATCTGTTCGACTTCACCGGACATGGTTTCATACCTTCGCCAGGGGATATCCATCCCGGGTATGCCCGCCTCCAGGCCGCTGGCCGGGCGTTTTCCGTATAAGCGACACCTGCTTTGGACGGCGACGAAACCAATGGCAGCACGCAGACTTCAAAATGAAGCCCTCTACGGGATCAGACACAGGATAAATCCCGCTTATCCGATGGCAGACATGCGACTGATTGAATGGATCCTGTCGTTGCCCGTCTCGGTCATTGGTCATCCCGATATCAGCCGCTTTCTTTTTCGAAAAAGCATGGAAGGCGTAGTGCCGACATCGGTCTGCACACGTAAGGACAAGGATATTCCTGCCGGTATTTATTTTATCGAAGAGAACCGACGGTGCAATGATGAAGTGCGTCAATGGGTGCAGCAACTTAGATATCAAAAGGATAATCTGTTGCTGGATCTGCTGGATGTTGACCGAATCCTGGCCGATCTTGATCCGAATCAGGCGAGGAATCAATGGCGTGGAATTTTTTGTCCCGCCATGCCTTTTCATTTGCAGACCCTCATGAGATATGCAGAAACCAGGGACAAGGGATCAAGATAGACGCTACCATGGATGATGGACATCCTCGTTTTGAAACTCGTATCTTTATATCCGTTCAGAAACGAAAAAATCATTCATCAACGCCCAACCCATGCAGGAACCCCAAATGGATCCCGTCCGTCAACAACCCCTTAATGACGCGGCTTTGTCTGCCGGGAAGGCTGAATGGCAGACGCCTGCCGTGACGGAGATTTCTCGATTTGAGATTCTTTCTGTGGGGCCTTCCCCGGGAACGCAAGAGAACTTTACCTATTCAGATAAGTCAGGATAGTTATTGATCGATTTGATCCATCCATTCCACGATGGCTGACATCAGGCTTGAACCATCATCCGGTTGAGTCGGTCGCAGGATCCTGAAAACCTTTGTCTGATTGATCAGGCCGCTGATCACGCGTGCATGAGACTCCTGTTGGCTCAAGGTCTTTATTAATCCTGGCCTGTAGGTGCAGGCCGCCAATGCTTCAAAAGCCTTCACTCCTTCCAGTTTCTCCACTTGAATCTGCCGGATCCCGGGTGACTTTGATAGCAGTATGATGCCTTTCACCGGAAGTGGCTGAGTATGGAAGTGATCGTGGAACCCGATCCCGAATTTTTCGGCATCCGGCCAGAGTTTGTTCCGGGGCATTGTCGGGAAAAAACGATCCACACTCTCTGCATCCAATTTTATCAGCGGATAGGAAGGTGCGGCGAGATATCGTCCCTGTGCATCCATTTGTCCGTCGAAAACGCAAACATCATCTGAGAAGATCCGGTGTCCATGTTGCATGAGTCGTGCAATCATGGTTGATTTTCCCGCTCCACTGGCGCCCGCGAACAGAAAAACAGAGCCCGACCGAACGATCCCCGATGCGTGCATTAATGCCAGGTTTCTCTGCAGGAGGCAGGCACTGAAGGCAATGGTGAGTCCGTACATCCGAAAGGCAGTAGGGTTTGAAAAACCCCATGGCTCCATCTGCAACCGTCTTCCGTTCTCCACCAGATATCGGCCGGCATTCGGAATTTGCAACCTGAACAAGCCGGGATCGGTTTGTTGGGAAATGCGGCGCGAAGTATCGTTTTCGAACCAGGGGTCATTGATCGGTCCGGCTTCTATGCTAACATCCACCCGATCGAAATCATAAGGATACAGTTCCGGTATTGTTATGTCCGAACCAATATTCAGCCCAAATCCACGATATTTAAACTTCGGAGGGTGCATGCAGTTAAAATCAATGAGGCTCGTTACCGGGAGCCTCTTCCGATGTTCAAAATTACACATTCCGTCCGCGGCAGGAAATCAAGATGACTAAACCTGATCAAATCGCCCGAACCTTTGGTGCAAATGCCTCCCTCTTGATCCGCGGGCTGCGCAGGCGCTACGGTGTCATCATGCCTGCAGATGAGCCTTTTTCAGCACGTGCATCTAACATCGATGGGGAGCGGCTGTCTTCCCTCATCCTGGCACATGACTTGTCTCCCTCAGATCTCATGCATCCTGCCATAACGTCAGTTTTGCCCCCGGATTGGTGGGCGTGGTTTCTGCGCCGACATCAGGAAATATCGAACAGAACCCTGGCCAGGGTGGGGGAGATGCAACTGCTCTGCGGATCCATCGAACGCGCAGGCATCGATGTCCGTTTCTGGAAGGGCCCCATGCTTTCCCTGCTCCTGTATGGGGATCTGACCTCTCGGCCTACCCGTGATATTGATATCCTGATCCGACCGGATGATCTGATTCCGATGCGCAGACTGCTCTGTACACATGGCTATATTGATGAACGACCTTTGAGGGAATCTTCCATCCCGCAGTACATGAGTACACATCGGGAATGGGTCATGCGGAGGGCTACTGAAAATGGTATGCTGCATTATGTGGAATTGCAGCTGTCACCCGCCATGCCGTGGTCGCTGAGCCGGGCGGCACAGGCTATGGCCTTTTCGGATCGGCAACTGGTGAACCTGGGCAAATCCAGCTTGCCGATACCCGATCCGGAAATACATTGGTTGATGCTGGCAGCCCATCACGGATACGCTGAAGGATGGCGCCAGCTTCGTCAGGTCTCGGATATGGCTGCTTTCGCCTCGCTGCCGCCGGGCCGGGTAAATACCGACCGTCTCCTGGAACTGTCAGAATGCTATGGATTGAAACGTACCTTGACCATCGGACTCGGGTTGGCGCAACGCCTGGCAGGGATATCTGTACCTCCGGGGGGCATCAAATCCTTTGAACAGCATGAACGGTTGATTGACAAGTTCGAAGACCGGCTCCTCCACCATCCGATACCGCTTAAGTCGGAGGAAAGTCTTGAAGCCATCCGACGACAATGGGTCCTGGCTGATGATGTCCGCGCCCGGGGAACATTGCTGTGGGGACATCTCCGAAAATGGCTGGCTCCGGGATATGTTGAGCTCGCAATAGTCCAGCTACCGGCTGCTTTATCTTTTTTATATGTACCATTGAAAGTGCTGCGTCCGCTGATCCGTTGGTTCCTTTCCACCAAAGCGCCCGGATCCTGACAGTTTTTGGTGGAGGGATGCATCCCGACCCGCAGCTTCTGCGTACATTGCGTAACCTTAACAACCCTACATGAACAAGAAGATCGCGATCATTGGTGGTGGCAATCTTGGCCAGGCCATTGCCGAAGGACTGGTGAAAAGTGGTTTCACGGTAGCCGGGCATGTACTGGTCACCCGCCGCAGGATCGACCAGATCAGGCATCTGGAAGAAAAAGGCATCATGGTGGGAGATGACAACCTGGAAGCCGCCCGTTTTGCAGATCTGGTCATATTGGCTGTAAAACCCTTTCAAGTAAGAGAGGTGCTGTCAGGCATCGCCCCGGAACTCGACCCCGACCGTCATATCCTTTGTTCAGTGGTCACAGGGATCACCCTCGCCGACATGGCAGCTATCACCGGTCCCCGTCAACCCCTGGTCAGGGCCATGCCCAATACGGCTATCGCTATTCAGGAGAGCATGACCTGTCTATGCTCTGCTCATCTGACCCCGGATCAGGCGAAGTATATGAACGACCTCTTCAACCAACTCGGAAGGGTAGTCACCATCGAAGAGAAACTGATGGATGCAGCCACCGTGCTGGGGGCCTGCGGCATCGCCTACGCGCTTCGTTTCATCCGCGCAAACATCCAGGGAGGCATCGAGATTGGATTTGATGCGCAAACGGCCACCCTCATCGCCGCGCAGACAGTCAAGGGTGCCGCTCAGTTGCTGATACAGACGGGCCGGCATCCGGAGCAGGAGATCGACAAGGTCACCACCCCCAAGGGTTGCACCATCGCCGGACTCAACGAAATGGAGCATCAGGGCTTCAGTTCCTCACTGATCAAGGGGATCACCGCCAGCTTCGAGAAACTGGGCCACTGACAAGTTGTAGCAATGAGACTCGACCACGGCGGTTTTTTCATACTTTTGCGCGTCCTGAATACAGGAACGTCTGCTGACCTGCGGAGGATTGCTTCCGCCGATGACCTACACCGAATAACTAGTACCAATACCCTTCTCTAACCGGCAGGGCTGAAAATACCCAGACAGATGGCAAAGTACATATTCGTGACGGGTGGCGTAACATCCTCCCTGGGAAAGGGCATCATTTCTGCCTCGCTTGCCAAACTCCTTCAGGCTCGGGGGTTCTCCGTCACGATCCAGAAGTTCGACCCGTATATCAACGTCGATCCAGGCACGCTGAATCCCTACGAGCACGGTGAGTGCTATGTCACGGAGGACGGTGCTGAAACTGATCTCGACCTCGGGCACTATGAAAGATTTCTGAACATTCCGACCACTCAGGCCAACAACGTCACCACTGGGAAGATCTATCAGACCGTCATCAATAAGGAGCGGGAGGGTGCCTACCTGGGTAAGACTGTCCAGGTGATCCCGCATATCACCGATGAGATCAAGCGGCGGATGCAGTTGCTGGGCGCCCAGGGATACGACATCGTGATCACGGAAATAGGCGGAACCGTGGGAGATATTGAAAGCCTGCCCTTCATCGAGGCTGTGCGTCAGTTACAGTGGGAACTCCCGGATGAAGATTGCCTGGTGGTCCACCTCACCCTGATCCCATACCTGCGCGCAGCAAAGGAATTAAAGACCAAGCCCACCCAGCATAGTGTCAAGTTGATGAGTGAGAACGGGGTTAATCCCGATATCATCGTCTGTCGGACGGAGCATCCGCTATCTCCGGAGATTCGCCGAAAGATCGCCCTGTTCTGCAATGTAAAACAAGAGGCAGTGATTGAAGCGGCGGATGCATCAACCATCTACGAAGTACCGCTGACCATGATGCGCGAACAGCTCGATGTGATCTGCCTCCGGAAAATGGGGCTTCCCTTGGGGCATGAGCCGGAACTCAGTGCCTGGAAGGCCTTCCTGGACAAACTCAAATACCCAAAGGCCAAAGTCAGCATAGGCCTCATCGGTAAATACATAGAACTTCAGGATGCCTACAAATCCATCCTGGAGGCATTTGTACATGCTGGTGCAGTAAACGAATGTAAGGTGGAAGTGGTCAATATCCACAGCGAATTCATTACGCCAGACAATGTAGATGAAAAACTGGCTCCGCTTGACGGTCTTCTGGTGGCTCCGGGATTTGGTCTTCGCGGCATCGAGGGAAAGATCACGGCCGTTCGCTATGCGCGGGAGCAGGGATTGCCGTTTTTTGGTATTTGCCTGGGTATGCAGATGGCGGCCATTGAATTCTCCCGAAATGTGCTGGGCTTGAAAGGGGCTCATTCCACCGAAATGGATCCTAATACCCCATATCCGGTCATTGATCTCATGGAAGGGCAGAAAGAGATCACCGAAAAGGGAGGCACCATGCGCCTGGGAGCCTATGATTGCGATACCGCTCCAGGTTCTCTGGTGAGAAGCATATATCAACATGCCAGGATATCGGAGCGTCATCGTCACCGCTGGGAGTTCAACAACGTTTATCTGTCAGACATGGAGCAGGCAGGTATGCTCGCCAGTGGTCGCAACCCCGAAACAGGGTTGGTGGAGGTGATTGAATTGCCGAAACATCCTTTTTTCATCGGCGTTCAGTTCCATCCGGAACTAAAGAGTACGGTGGAAAATCCACATCCACTCTTCGTGCATTTCATCGCGGCAGCCCGGGCTCATGCCGAAAATCCGTCGTCTGACCGAAAATCCAGCTGATCGCTTCAAATCAATAACGGGCGGCTCCGATAAATAGGGCCGCCTTCTTTACCTTTGCGCTTCAATTCCCGCATATGCAAATCGACAGGAATTCCGTGATCGGCTTCGTGCTGCTCGCCATCCTCTTCTTCGGATATTTCTATTTCACCCGTCAGGGGCAGATCGAACTGGAACAAAAGCAAAAGCGCATCCAGGATTCGCTGGCCCGGATTGTCCCCCCCAAGAAAGTCAGTGTGCCCCTTCCTGCCACCGCTGCGGGAGACACATCATCCAACCTTGCAGTGTCCGCTTCTGGCAGCCTGGTGCAGACAGGGCCTGGCATCGAGACGTTCGATACCCTGGAAAACGAGGTGATGAAGGTCGTGTTTTCCAGCAAGGGAGGCCAGCCTTCGCTGGTGGAACTTAAGCAATACCAGTCTTACGACAGTTCTCTCGTGCGATTGGTCCAGCCTGGATTCGATCGCCTTTCCTACCGAGTGCGCAGCCAGGGTGCGGCAGACGTCTCCAGTGCCGACCTGTATTTTGCAGATGGCGAAGTCACCGGAAAGAAAGAGGGAACCCAGTCGATCCTTTACAAGATCTCCGATAGTACAGGACGCGCCATCACCCACCGGTACACACTCAAGCCCAACGATCATATGATCGGTTTTGAGATAGAGGCCGCAGGTGCTGATAAGTTGTTCCCTGCAGGCAAGCTTGACATTCGCTGGCAGGTGGAGTCACGTCAGCAGGAGCGAGACATCAAAAGCGAGAAACTGGAAACCCAGGTCGACCTGATGGAAGCCGATGGATTCGACTATTTTACGCTGGGCAGCGGTGTGAATGAAACCTTCGAGAACGGTGTCAAATGGCTGGGCCTCAAACAGAAATTCTTTAACTCCACCATCATTGCCGAGAACGGGTTCTCCAAGGCGGATGTACAAATGACTGCTCCAGCCGACAGCACCCGGATCGTCGCCTCCTCCATCGTAAATTTGCAGGCGAACGTGCCTGCAGGTAGTTCCGCCCGCATTCCCTTCCGGATCTATTATGGTCCGAACGACTTCAAGACCCTCAAGGGGTATGGATTGGATATGGAAGACATGATCAACCTCGGCCAGGGAGCCTATGCCTTTGTGAAGTACATTAATCGCTGGATCGTTCTTCCCTTCTTTAACTTCATCGACGGTTTTGTCGCCAGTTATGGTTTGTTGATTGCCTTACTCACCATCTTCATCCGGCTGCTTACTTCACCGCTGGTGTATACCAGTTATCTCAGCGGTGCCAAGATGAAGGCGCTCAAACCCGAACTCGACGCGCTGCGAGAAAAGCTCGGCGATGACCAGCAAGCCTTCAGCATGGAGCAGATGAAACTGTTCCGTACCGCCGGTGTGAACCCACTGGGGGGATGTATTCCCGCCCTGCTACAGATACCCATCTTCTTCGCACTTTACAGTTTCTTCAACTCGAATATATCGCTCAGAGGGGAAGGCTTCTGGTGGTCGAAGGACTTGTCTGCCTATGACAGCATCGTCACCTGGGGTATGGATATTCCCTTCATTGGCAGCCATCTCAGTCTGTTTACGATCCTGGCCGTGGTGACCAGTTTGCTGATATCTCTGTACAGCATGAGTATGACACCGGATCAAAACAATCCGATGCTCAAGTACATGCCCTACATTTTCCCGGTAATGTTGCTGGGCATCTTCAATAGCCTGCCCTCGGCGCTGACCTGGTATTATACCGTGTCAAACGTGATCACTCTGCTGCTACAGTTTGTCATCCAGAATTACATCATCGATCACGACAAGATCCTGGCAGGCATAGAGGAGAACAAGAAGAAACCCCGAACCAAATCCAAATGGCAGGAGCGTTTGGAACAGATGCAGGAAACCCAGAAAAAGGTGGAGGATCTGAAGTCGAAAACCAAAAAGAAATAAACGTCTGCAGCATATTTTCGGTGGGGTCGGGTGGCATACGGACTGATTTAACAGCTAGTATGC